>JBHEPC010000425.1:0-5290 GCA_046260475.1 Candidatus Krumholzibacteriia bacterium
GTCATAGTTCGTTTCGATGGCGTAGGTGTGCCAGAAGGCCAGGGCCGCGGCGGGATACGAGGCCACCGTGGCGATGGACGTGGACGAGTTGTCGCCGTAGTTCAGCGGCGAGTCGGTGATGGCGTGGGTGGGCGAGTGGGACTTCGCGGTGGTCCAGCCCCAGGTGCCGGTGCCCAGCCAGTGGCCCGTGCCCGTCTCGAAGTCGTCGGCCAACAGCAGCGCCGGCATGCCCACGCGGAAGGCCAGCGGCACCACGAGGTCGCCCCCGTCCAGGGGCACGGTGACCGTCAGCGCCACCAGGTGGCCGTCGGGGCAGCCCGCGGCGACGGTGAAGGGGATGGGGTCGCCGGCCAGGTCGTCGCCCTCGAGCGGCGCCAGCGAGGTCACCGTGCGCTGGGCGGCGCCCAGCTGCACCCAGGGATCGTCCGAGCGCAGGGTCACCGTCACGCCCGTCAGGCTGGAGAAGGCCGACTGGTTCTCGATGGTGAAGCTGAGCAGGCCGGTCTCGCCCGGCTCCAGGGACCCGCCCAGGTCGTCGGTGGCCACGGGGGAGTGCACGCCGGTGAAGGGGCCCGCCGCCCGCATCAGGTAGATGTGGGGCCAGAGGTTCTCCTGGAACAGGGGCCCGCGGCGCGACTCCGGCGGCCAGAAGCCGTCGCTGCCCCCGCCGATCTCCGACGAGAAACTCAAGACGGCGTCGTGGCTGCCGGTGGCGCCGTACATCCAGTCGAAATTGCCGCCGTTGACGTCGTAGAGGACCACGCCAGGCTGGCCGGCGAGGTAGCCGTTCTGCTCGGTCATCACCCCGGCCATGTGGGCGAAGGCGGCAGCGGCGGCGGTCGGCGTGGCGGTGTAGCCCCAGGGGTAGAGCAGCAGGTTGCTGTAGGTGTGCACCGTGTCGTGGGTGCGGATCTGCCGGTCGTCGACGAAGGCCATCATCGCCTGCACCTCGGGCTCGCTGCCGGGGGCGGGGCCGCGGTAGGTCAGGCTCGCGGAATTGGGGCTGCTGCCGTAGTCGTCGTAGCCCCACATGTAGGGGTAGTTGCGGTTCAGGTCGACGCCGTAGGTCCCGTCGCCGTTGTCGCGGCGGTTCTTGCGCCACATGCCGCCGCCCGTGGGGTTGGTGGTCTCGTTGTGGACGAAACCGTCGGGGTTGACCATGGGGATCACGTAGAGCTCGCGGTTGTCCACCAGCCAGGTGATCTCCGGGTTGCTGCCGTAGTTCACAGCCAGGTGCTCGGCGAACATCACCGGGAACTCCGAGGCCATGATCTCGCGGCTGTGGTGCAGGCCGTCGATGAGCACCTCGGGCTCGTCCTCGTCCACGTCGGGGTTGTCCGAGACGCGGAAGCACCAGATGTCGCGCCCCTCGTGGCTCTGGCCGATGGACCACTTGGCGCTGACCACCTGCGGGTACTGCAGGTGCAGGCTGTCCATCCAGGCTTCGCTCTCGCTGTAGGTGTGCCAGACGCCGAAGCCCGGCCCCTTGTCGGGGTAGGCGGAGGCGGCCTCCAGGTCGGCCTCCAGCACGGTGAGGGCGAGGCCCGCCGCGCGCAGCCGCGCCAGGTCCGCCGGCGTGGCGATCACGTGGGCGAAGGAGCCGGGCTTGACGTAGGGGATGTCCAGCTCCGCGCGGTGGGCCTGCAGCCAGGCGGCGGCGCCGGGGTCGCCGAGGTCCACCAGCACGAGGGCGTGGTCGCCGGCGGCGAAGGCGGGGGCGGCCAACAGCAGGGCGAGGGACGCGGCGGCGATCAGGGCTCTGGGCATGGGGGCCTCCGGGGATGGCGGGGCGTGCGGCGTATCTTCAGTATACCAGAAATCGGCGCCGGCGGCTCGATCGTGCGAGGACGTCCGCGGCCGCCGGCCCCGCGGGGGGGACCGGCGGCCGCGCGTGCGCCCCGCTGTCAGCCCGCTACTTCATCTTGTCCACCTCGGCCACGGTCTTCTTGACCGCGGCGGCGGAGTTGGCCAGGGCCTTCTTCTCCTCGGGGGTCAGCTTGATCTTGATGATGTCCTCGATGCCGCCCTTGCCCAGGATCACCGGCACGCCCACGAACAGGCCCTTGATGCCGTACTCGCCCTGCAGGTAGGCCGCCACGGGCGTGATCTTGCGCTTGTCGAAGGCGATCGACTCGACCATGTCCAGGGCGCTGACCGCCGGCGAGACGAAGGCCGAGCCCGAGCCCAGCAGCGAGACCACCTCGCCGCCGGCGCCGCGGGTGCGCTGCTCGAGCTTCTCCAGCTTGGCGGCCGTGACGAACTGCTCGACCGGCAGGCCGTAGACGCGGCAGGCGCTGCGGATGGGCACCATGGTGTCGCCGTGGCCGCCGAGCACCACGGCCTCGACGTTCTCCACCGAGACGTTGGCCTCGCGGGCGATGAAGTACTTGTAGCGGGCCGAGTCCAGCACGCCCGCCATGCCCATGATCCGCTTGGGGTCGAACTTCAGCTGCTTGAACAGCCGGTAGACGATGGCGTCCAGCGGGTTGGCGATGCTGATGATGAAGGCCTTGGGCGCGTACTTGCGGATGCCCTCGGCCACCTGGTCGGTGATCTTCAGGTTGATGCCCAGCAGCTCCTCCCGCGAGGGGAAGGTGCCGTCCGCGCGCATGGTCCGCGGCACGCCGGCGGTGTTGATGACGAAGTCGGCGCCCTCGAGCACCTCGTAGGTCTTGCTGCCCTCGCAGTTCACGTCCCGGGCGATGACGGGGGTGCCCTCGGCGATGTCCAGGCACTTGCCCTTGGCGAACTCGGGCGGCTTGACGTCGACCAGGCCGACGTTGCGCGCCAGGCGCCGCGAGACGATCTCATGGACGAGGACGCCGCCGATGTTGCCGCCGCCGATGATACCGATCTTGTTGATCATGGGACCCGCTCCTTGCTCGCTCCACAGGGACACGCGGCCGCGCCCGGCGGCCGCTCGCACGTTACCCGCGCACCCTACCATCGTGGCGGCCCGGATGCCAGCAATTTACCTTGAGACTGCGCGACTTGGCAGGAGATAGCTGACGAAAGGACACCCGATTGACGAGGTGGGACGAGCGCTACGACCACGAACGCTACTTCTACGGACGCACCCCCAACTACTTCATCGCCGAGCAGCTGCCCCTGCTGCCCAAAGGGCGCGGCCTGTACCTCGCCGAGGGCGAGGGGCGCAACGCGGTCTTCGCCGCCGGCCTGGGCCACCACGTGGTCGCCGTCGACGCCAGCGCCGTGGGCCGCCGCAAGGCCCTGGCCCTGGCCGAGGACCGGGGCGTGGCCATCCACTACCACGTGCGCGACGTCATGGACGAGCCCTGGCGCGATCAAGCCTGGGACCACGCCGTGCTCTGCTTCGTCCACATGGACCCGGCGCACCGCGCCGAATTGCACCGCCGCGTCGCCGGTTGCCTGAAGCCGGGAGGCACGCTGGTCTACATCGGCTTCGCCAAGGCCCAGTTCGGCCGCTCCTCGGGCGGCCCGCCCCGCGAGGACTGGCTCCACGAGCTGGACGTGGTGCGCGAGGAGTTCCCGGCCATCGAACTGGAGCACGCGGTCGAGCGGGAAGTGGACCTGCAGGAGGGCGTGGGCCACGTGGGGCAGGCGATGGTGATCGAGATGTTGGGGGCGAAGGTCTAGCCCACCAATCCGGCCACGGCGATCCGCGACCAGTCCTCGAAACTGCCGCCGTCGGGCCCTTGGCCGGGCCCGGTCAGCCCGGGCAGGTCGGCCGCCGGGATCCAGCGCACCTGGTGGGGCTCGGCCTGGCTCGTGACCAGTTGGACCAGTTCGGCGTCCGTGCCGGGCATGGCGTCAAGGTCCACGGTGAAGACCACGCCGAAGTGCACCGCCGAGACGTCCTCACTGTCGCTGTTGATGTATCCCGCCCTGGCGAAGGCGTCCGGCCCCGGGGTCAACCCCGTCTCCTCGACCAATTCCCGCACCGCCGTGGCCAGGACCAGGCC
This sequence comes from Candidatus Krumholzibacteriia bacterium, assembly GCA_046260475.1. Lineage (GTDB taxonomy): Bacteria > Krumholzibacteriota > Krumholzibacteriia > LZORAL124-64-63 > LZORAL124-64-63 > JACZKN01. The sequence continues at coordinate 3,945 of JBHEPC010000425.1, forward strand.
GTGGGCCGCCACGTCGGGGGCGTCCCGATCCACGGGCTCGATGTGCCCGCCGAAGCCCACCGACCACAGCCCGCCCAGGCGCTGTTCGGTGTGCTTGGCCCGGCGCTGGTAGCAGAGGATGCGTGCGTCGGTGCCTCGCCCCCGCCGCAGCACGATGTAGGGGATCAGCTGCTTGTAGTGCGAGTTCTGCTCCATGAAGGCGCGCTCGGCGAAGAACAGGTGCTTGACGACGCCCTCGAGGTCCACCGCATCCGCGGGCAGGAATCCCTGGGGCGATAGGCCGGGGAACAGGTGCTTGCGCTCGACGACGAGGATGACGCGCACGGTGGGGTCCTTCGGGTGGGGGTGGATCGGCCGGGGCCGTGGGGCGAATCTAATACACCGGGGCGCTCAACGCACGCGGCGAGCGCGGAGCTCGGTATCGAGGGCCGCGGCGATCCGCCCCAACAGCGCGTCGAGTAGGGCGATCTCGTCGTCCGCGAGGCCGCGGGCCAAGAGCCGCGCCAGCACCGCGGTCTGCTGCTCCAGCAGCGGCGCCAGGGTCTGGGCCTGAGCCGTGGGGTGCAGCCCCAGGATCCGGCCGTCGTACCAGCACCGCTCCCGCCGCAGAAGTCCCCGGTCCGCCAAGGCCCGCACCGCCTGGCTGACCGTCGTGCGGTCCAGGCCGAGATATTCCTGCACCATGGTGGCGGTGATGTCCGGGGCCCGCAGGACCAGTTCGAGAATCCGGGCCTGCCCGGGACCACAGCCCAGGGACGGGGATTCCGTGTTTTCCAGGGACTGCAGGCGCCGGGCCACGAGGCGCAGCGCCGGCAGAAGAGGGACGTTTTGCATGGTCCTCGTCGCGGGGGAGGTCGTGGGGATCCCAACGTTTCCCCCGGGGGGGTCGTGGGGATCCCCACAATCCCCCCGGGGGGCCATCCGCAGGACCCTTTGCGGGGCGGAGTTTGTGGGGATCCCAACATTTCCCCCGGGGGAGCCGTGGGGATCCCCACAATCCCCCCGGGGGGCCATTCGCAGGCCCCTCTGCGAGGCGGAGTTCGTGGGGATCCCCACGTTTCCCCCGGGGGGGCCGTGGGGATCCCCACAATCCCCCGAAGGAAACCGCCGGTGACGGCCTTGTGGCTCTGTGCTGCGGTACGGCGACGGCGTGCCGAACCGCCGTGACGGGCCGCTCCGCGGAGGCATGCAGCGAAGCCCCCCCGCAAGCCGCGAATACCGAACCCGCGGCCCGGACCGCCCGGTCGGATCTCGGCCGGTAGCTGCAAGACCTGCCGCATATTCAGGGCCGGCCGATCCCGCGTGCGGGGCCGTGCCGCCCCGCGCCCCTAGCGCCCGCCGGCCCC
>JBHEPC010000452.1:0-9373 GCA_046260475.1 Candidatus Krumholzibacteriia bacterium
CTCGAGGACCATCGAGCCGGCGATCTGGCCGGCCTTCGGGATGGTGAAGACCTGGCGCACCTCGGCCTTGCCCGTCGAGACTTCGCGCTGAACCGAACCCAGCAGGCCGGCCATGGCCTTCTTCAGGGTGTCGACGGCCTCGTAGATGATGTCGAACACCTCGATGGTGACGTTGTGCTCCTTGGCCAGCTCCTTGATGGAGTGGCCCGGGCGCAGGTGGAAGCCGATGATGATGGCGCCGGTGTTGGCCGCCAGCAGCACGTCCGACTCGCTGACCGCGCCGACGGCCTTGTGCACGATGCGCACCTGCACCTCGGCCGTGTTCAGCTCCATGAGCTGGTCGGCCAGCGCCTCGACCGAGCCGGCCACGTCGCCCTTGATGATGATGGGCAGCTCCTTCAGCTCGCCCTTGGTCATCATCTCGGCCAGGTTGTCCAGGTCGATGGTCTGCTTCGGGCCGCGCAGCTGCTGCTGGCGCTGCAGGCTGCGGCGCTTGGCGGCCAGCTCGCGGGCCTCGCGCTCGCTCTCCAGCACGTAGAAGCGGTCGCCGGCCTCGGGCACGTCGTTGCCGCCCTGGACCTCGCAGGGCTCGCCCGGCCTGACCTCCTTGAGGGTGTTGCCGCGCTCGTCCACCAGGGCGCGCACGCGGCCGTCGGTCATGCCGGCCAGGAAGTAGTCGCCCACCTTCATGGTGCCCTGATCCACCAGCACGGTGAACACGACGCCGCGGCCGGGCTCCTTGCGGGCCTCGACCACGGTGCCGCGGGCCTGGCCCACGGCCGCGGCCTTCAACTCCAGCACCTCGGCCTGCAGGTGCACCAGCTCGAGCAGGCGCTCGATGTTGATGCCCTTCTTGGCCGAGATCTCGGCGCTCAGCACCTGGCCGCCGAACTCCTCGACCACGATGCCGTGCTGCAGCAGCTCCTGCTTGACCCGCTCGGGCTTGGCGTCCGGCAGGTCGATCTTGTTGACGGCCACGATGATGGGCACGCCGGCGGCCTTGGCGTGGCTGATGGCCTCGACCGTCTGGGGCATGACGCCGTCGTTGGCCGCGACGATCAGGATCACGATGTCCGTGACCTGGGCGCCGCGGGCGCGCATGGCTGTGAACGCGGCGTGGCCCGGGGTGTCCAGGAAGGTGATGGGGCCGCCGTCGGTCTTGACCGTGTAGGCGCCGATGTGCTGGGTGATGCCGCCCGCCTCGCCGGCGATGACGTTGGTCTTGCGGATGTTGTCCAGCAGCGAGGTCTTGCCGTGGTCGACGTGACCCATGACCGTGACCACCGGCGGGCGGTCGGTCATGTCCTCGGCCTTGATCTCCTCGCCCTCGAGGATCTCCTCGCCGTACTCGCTGAGGAACTCGACCTCCCGGTCGTACGCGCCGGCCAGCAGCTCGATGTTCTCCTTCTCGAGGCGCTGGTTGATGGTGGCCATGATGCCCGTGCCGAACAGGTGGCCGATCAGCTCCTGGGCGCGGACGCCCAGCTTGTCGGCCAGCTCCTGCACCGTGATGAACTCGGTCAGCTTCAGCACGCTGGTGTCGGCCGCCGGCTCGTCCTCGGCCCGCTCGCCCTTGCGCCGCTTCTTGCCGCGGCCGCCGGTGGACAGCTCCGCCATGGTCTGCTTCAACGCGCGCTCCACTTCGGCCTCGTCGACCTTCTTCTTCTTCTTGGTGCGGGTGCGCGTGCGCCGGCCCTCGCCGGCGTCGCGGGCCGCGGTCTCTTCCTGACGCTTGCGGATGGCGGCCTTGATGGAGTCGCGCACCGACTCGCTGCTGACCTCGGTCGTGGGCTCGCGCTTCTTGGGCGCCGCCCGGATGATGTCGCCGATCTTGAAGCCGTCGTTCTTCTTGGTGCCCACCTCGGCCAGGCGGTCCTTGCCCTGGGGCCCGCCGTCGGGCGCGGCGGTCCCGTCCGCGGGCTCGGCCGCGGCCTCGGACGCGGCGGACGCCTCGGCGGCCGGGGCCTCGGGCTGGTCCGGCCACAGGTTGGCCACGTCCAGTTCCGGCACGGCAGGCGCGGCGGGCGCGGCGGGCGCGGCCTCGGGCGCCGGCGCGGGCGCGGCCTCGGCGGGCGCCTCGGCTTCGGGCTCGGGCTCGCGCTTCTCGATGTCGGCCTTCTTGACCAGCTTGGCCTTGACCACGCGGGCCTTGGCGTGCTCCTCGCGCTTGGCGGCCAGATCGGCCTCGCGCTGCTGCTGCTCCTTGCGCTTCTTCGTCTCGGCCTCGGCCTTCGCCGCCTGCTCGGCCTCCTTCGCCTGCGCCGCCTTCTGGGCCACCTTGGTCATGGTGCCCGCCTTCTTGATGACGACGACCTTCGGCTTGGCCGGGGTCTTCTTCTTCTTGGCGACCTTCTTCTTGGTCGCCTTCGGCTTCGGCTCGTCCTCCACCGGCAGCGGCTTCTCCAGTGGCTTGAGGGCGGCCACGTGCTTCAGCTGGTTGGGGCTCAGGCCGTGGGCCTTGGCGTAGCTCTCGCGGGCCAGCTCGCGCTTGCGCTGGAAGACGGCGTGGACCTTGTTCACGGCGTCGTCCTCCACCACGCTCATGTGGCTCTTGACCTGCACCTTCATCTTCGTGAGCAGGTCCATCATCTGTTTGGAATCGACGCCGTAGTGCCGTCCCAGCTCGTACACCCTCAGGTTCCGCACCAAGATCCGCTACCTCCGCATCAGTTGCGCGGGCGCCGCCGTGCGCGGCGCCTTCAGAATCCCAACTGCTCGATCCCCTTGGCGAAGCCGGGATCGTTCGTGGCCACCACCGACAGCTTCTCGCGGCCCAGGGCCCGCGCCAGGTCCGCTCCCGTCACCGCATCGGCCACCAGCAGCCGCACCGGTTCCCAGCGGGCGATGCGCCCGCGCTGGCCCGGCCCGGCGTCGGTCGCCACCACCACCACCGGCCGTCCGCCCCGGTTGACCAGGTCCAGGGCGGCGTTGTAGCCCATGGCCAGCCGGCCGGCGTTGCGGGCCAGGCCCAGCAGGCCCAGCAGCCGCCCGATCCGCTCGTCCGGCGCCTCGTCCATGGTCAACCGTCCTGTCCGCCGTCGCCGAACGGGTCGACCTTCTTCTCTTCCTCCGGCTCGTCCCCGTCCGCGCCCGCGTCGGCTTCGGCGGGGAAGTTGGCGAAGATGTCCGCCGACGGCAAGACCGCGTCCTCGGCGGAGATCTCGTCGTGGGGCTCGCCGTCGCCGCCCTCGACCAGCGCGGCCTCGTCGAACAGCGGCCGGTCGGACGCCGCCTCCCGGGCCAGCTCCTCGGCGATGGTCTTCTCGATCATCTTGGCCAGCTCGTTGCAGGTCACCTGGGCCGTCGCCAGCAGGCTGTCGGCGGCCTCCTCGTCCAGGCCCTCGATGGCAGCCAGCCGCTCCATGGGCTGACCTGCCAGGTCCTCGATGGTGGTGATGCCGTGGGCCTCGAGCATGACGAGCAGGCGCTCGTCCACGCCCTCCATCTCGCTCAGCTTCATGGACATCTCGGCGGTGATGCGCTGGCGGATCGAGTGCTCGCGGCTGCTGACCAGGTCGATCTTCCACTCGGTGAGCTTGGCCGCCAGGCGGACGTTCTTGCCCTCCTTGCCGATGGCCTTGCTCAGCTGGTCGTCCGCGACCACCACGGTGGCTTCCTTGCGGTCGCGGTCCAGGATGATGTTGCTGACGATGGCCGGGCTCAGGGCGCGGCCGATCAGCAGGCTGGGCTCCTGGCTCCAGGGCACGATGTCCACGCGTTCGCCCGCCAGCTCGCGGGTCACCGCCTGCACGCGGCTGCCCTTCATGCCCACGCACGAACCCACCGGATCGACCCGGTCGTCGTTGCTGGTGACGGCGATCTTCGAGCGCGTGCCCGGCTCGCGCGCCACGGCCCTGATCTGGACGATGCCCTCCTGGATCTCGGGCACCTCCTGCTCGAACAGCGCCTTCAAAAAGCCGGGGTGGCTGCGCGAGAGGATGACCTGCGGGCCCTTGGCGCTGTCCAGCACCTCGGTGATGAAGGCGCGGATGGTCTTGCCCTGGTGCAGCTTCTCGCCGCGGATCTGCTCGCGGTAGGGCATCAGGGCCTCGGTGCGGCCCAGGTTGACCAGCACGTTGCCCCGGTCGATCTGCTGCACGGTGCCGACGATGATCTCGTTGACCCGGTCCTTGTACTCCTCGAAGATCTGGGCGCGCTCGGCCTCGCGCACCTTCTGCACCAGGATCTGCTTGGCCACCAGGATGGCGTTGCGGCCGAAATCCTCCAGCGGCAGCTCCCAACGCACCTCGTCACCGAGCTCCACCTCGTCGCCGAACTCGATCTGGGCCTCCTCGAGGGAGATGTCGGTGTCCGGGTCGTCGACCTCGTCGACCACGGTCTTGACCTGCTCGATGACCATCGCGCCGGTCGCCGCATCGACGCGCGCGTCGATGTTCGCCTCGGCGCCCAGCTTCTTGCGGGCGGCCGACTGCAGGCCCGCCTCCAGCGACTCGATGATGATGGCCTTGTCGATGTTCTTCTCCCTGGTGATCTCCGCCAGGGCGTTCAGCACGTTCTGGTCCATGTCCTGCCGTTCTCCCGTTTCGGGTCAGCTCGATTCTTCGGCCCCGGGGTCGTTCTCCGGGTCCTGCGCCGTCCCCTTGCGCGGCCGCGCCCGCTTGCGGGTCGGGCGCTCGGCGCGCTCCTGGCGCTTCTCGTCCTTGCGGCGGCGCCGGTCCGCGTTGATCAGGGCCTGGACGTCGAATTCCGGGTCCAGGTTGGCCTCCAGCACCGTGCGCAGCGGCACGCTCAACGCCGCGGCGTCCGCCTCCGGCGGCTGCACCGCCAGCACGCCGTCGGCGCACCCGGTCAGGCGCCCCTTGACGCGGCCGTCGACCGTCTTGAGCTCCACGTCCTGCCCCACCACGGCCGCGAAGTGGGCAGCCGTGCGCAGGGGCCGCCGGATGCCGGGCGAGGAGACCTCGATAACGTACTGCCCGCTGAAGAGGTCGGCCTCCTCCATCAGCATCCCCACCGTGCGCGAAGCCGCCGCGCACTGGTCCAGGGTGATGCCCCCCGCCTCGGGATCGTCACCGTCGGCTGCGGCCAGGTCCAGGTACAGGCGCACCTGCAGCCGGCCGCCGCCCCGGAAGATGCGCACGTCCAGCAGGTCGTAGCCCGCGGCCGCCAGTTCCGGCTCCAGCAGGGCGATGACCCGGGCGGCCGCCTGCCGCGTGTCGATGCGCTCGGCTTCGCTCACGCCGACGTTCCTTCCGCACGACTTCCGGATGATCCTCCGGATAGAAAAAGAAGTGGATTTGCGCCCACCTCAAACAGTCCACCCGCCGGGGGGACGAAGAGACCTCCGGCAATATATCCGGCCCCCGCGGCCGTTGCAAGGGAAATCGGCCGCTTCCGGCGGCAAAACGCCGTCTGGCGGCCGGTCCGGGTCAGCCCGCCAGCAGCGGCAGCGCCCGCCCGAACCCCGCCTCCAGGGCCGCGCGCACCACCTGCCCCCGGGGGCCGTCCAGGCGGGGCTCGGCCGCCAGCAACTCGCGCGCGTCGGCCCGGCACTGCTGCACCAATACGTTGTCCCGCAACGGATTGGCCAAGCGGAAGCCCGGCGCCCCGTGTTGCCGCACCCCCCAGGCGTCGCCGGGGCCGCGGCGGCGCAGGTCTTCTTCCGCCAGGGCGAAGCCGTCGCCGTGGGCGGCGAAGAAGGTCAACCGCTGCCACGCCTCCTCGCCCAGGAAGCGGTCCGCCAGCAGCCAGCAGGACGAGGCGTCGGCGCCGCGCCCGATGCGCCCGCGCAGCTGGTGCAGCTGGGCCAGGCCGAAGCGCTCGGGGTTGTGGATGACCATGCGCGTGGCGTTGGCCACGTCCACGCCCACCTCCACCACCGTGGTCGCCACCAGCACGTCCACCTCGCCGGCAGCGAAGGCGTCCATCACCGCCTCCTTCTCGCGGCTCTTCAGGCGCCCGTGCAGCAGGGCCACGCGGCGGTCGGGAAAGACCTCGACAGCCAGGCGCGCGTGCTCGGCGGTGGCCGCCTTCAGATCCTGCCCCTCGGTCTCCTCGATCACCGGGTGGATGACGTAGGCCTGGCGGCCGGCGGCCACCTCGCGGCGCAGGTCGGCCCAGACCGCGTCCTCCTGGTCCTCGCGCACCAGCGCCGTGCGCACCGGCTGCCGGCCGGCCGGCAGCTCGTCGATGACCGACAGGTCCAGGTCCCCGTACAGGGTCAACGAGAGGCTGCGCGGGATGGGCGTGGCGCTCATGACCAGCACGTGGACCGCACGGCCGGTCTCCTTGTCGGCCGCGCCGCGGCTGCGCTGGCGCACGCCGAAGCGGTGCTGCTCGTCCACGATGCAGAGGGCCAGGCGGGGCATGGCCACGTCGTCCTGGATCAGGGCGTGGGTCCCCACCAGCAGGTCGATCTCCCCGGCGCCGACCCCGCGCAGGACGGCGCGCCGCCGGGCCGCCGGCGTGGACCCGGTCAAGGTCTCGACGGTCACCCCCAGGGGCCCGGCCAGGCGGGTCAGGGTCTGCCCGTGCTGGCGGGCCAGCACCTCGGTCGGGGCCATGAGCATGGCCTGCCAGCCCTGCTCGATGACGAACAGGGCGGCGACCAGCGCCACCAGGGTCTTGCCCGAGCCCACGTCCCCCTGCAGCAGGCGGTGCATGGCCGAGCCCGAGCGCAGGTCGGCCAGGATCTCGGCCAGCACCCGGCGCTGGGCGCCGGTCAGGGCGAAGGGCAGGCCCTCCACCAGCCGGCGGGTCAGGTCCCCGGGCTTCTCTAGGCGGATGCCCTCCAGCTGCCGCCGCGACTCGCGGCGCAGGGCCATCAGCACCTGGATGGCGAAGATCTCGTCGTACACCAGGCGGCGGCGGCCGGCCTCCAGGTCGGCGGCCGAGGCGGGGAAATGCACCGCGGCCAGGGCCTGGGCCCGCCCGGGCAGGCCGCGGCGTTGGCGCAGGTCCGGCGGCAGGGTTTCCGGCAGGAGGGGGCCCAGGCGCTCGAGGGCCTGGTGCACCAGGGACCGCAGCCAGTGCTGGCCCACGCCCGAGGTCAGGGGGTAGACCGGCACCAGGCGGCCGGTGTGCAGGCCGGCAGGGCCGTCCCCGGGGTCCTCGTCCAGCAGCTCGTAGTCCGGATGGGCCAGCTGTCGCTGCCCCCCGTGGGCCTGGACCTGGCCGCTGGCCAGCACCTTGCGGCCGGGCCGGAACTGCTTGAGCACGTAGCGCTGGTTGAACCAGACGCAGAACACGACCCCCGTGTCGTCCCCCAGGCTGACCGTCTGCAGGGTGCCGCCGCGGCGGGTGCGGCGCTCGCCGCTGGTCAGGACCTCGCCCAGGACCGTGGCCTCCTGGCCGGGCCGCAGGCGGCCGATGGGCACGGTCGAGGTGCGGTCGAAGTAGCGGCGGGGGTAGTGGGCCAGCAGGTCGGCCACGGTCTCGACGTCCAGGCGCGCAAGGGCGCGGGCCCGGGCCGGACCCACTCCCTTGAGGTACTGGACGGCGGTCGTGGGGTCGAGGGTGGTGGTCATGCTCCGGTCCCGCTTCGATTCTGTCCTTGCCGCGCGCGCAGCCGCATGTTAGATTGCCACGCCTTGGATTTCAACTTCGGGAGGAGACCCCAATGAGCAGGAAATGCTCGGTCTGCAGCAAGGGCCCGCAGTACGGGAACCGGATCAGCCACGCCCACAACATGACGCGGCACCGTTGGCTGCCCAACCTGCAGAAGATCAGGTTCGAGCAGGACGGCAAGGTCATCCGCGGCTACGTCTGCACCCGTTGCATCCGCACGGGCAACGTGAAGAAGGTCGTCTGAGCCCCGCCTCGCGCCCCGTCAGCGGATCCTTTTGAAGAGATGATGCAGCCCCCCGGCCTTTACCGGGGGGCTGATCTCGCCCACCGCCAGCGGCGTGACCGCGCCGCGCAGGGCCTCGGCCATCTGCGCCGGGTCGATCCAGCCGATGTCCCCACCCTTGGCCGCCGCCGGCCCCTGGGAGTAGCGCACCGCCAGATCGGCGAAGTCCGCCCCCGCGGCCAGCTCGTCGTTGACCCGGGCCACCAGGTCGTCGGTGCCCAGCACCATGTGCAGCAGGCGGACCTTGCCGTCGGCCGCGGCCTGGGCGGCTCCGTCCCGCTGGTCCCGCAGGCGCTCCTCCCAGGCGGCCAGCTCGCGGCTCGCCTCCTGGTCGCGACCCTGCAGGACGCGGACCACCGCCAGGGCATCGTCCCAGCGCCCCAGGTTCTCCAGGATCTGGGCCTGGACCACGTAGGCGTTGAGCATGTCCGGCGCCAGCGCCAGGGCGCGGCCCAGCTCGCCCAGGGCCTCCTCGGTGCGGCCGGCCCTTTCGAGGTGGATGGCGTAGTTGAAGCGGCCCATGGCGTCCTCGGGCCGGGCGGCCAGGAAGGCGCGGAACTGGTCGCCGGCCTCGTCCACCAGCCCGGCCACCTCCAGGGCGTTGGCCAGGTTGAAGCGGGCCCGCGGGGGGGCCGCCGGCTGGGCCACCGCCCGGCGCAGCCAGACCAGGGCCGAGTCCACCTGCTCGGCGGCGAAGAAGGCCTCGCCCAGGGCGCTGAAGGTGCGGCCGCCGGGCTCGATGGCCATGGCGCGGCGGCAGAAGCGGATCGCCTGCTCGTGGCGGCCGGCCAGGATGCTGAATTCCGCCGCCGAGATCAGCTGCGCCGAGCCGGGGGTCTCCCGGGCCATGGCGGCCTCCAGGTGCCCCAGGGCCTGGTCCCACAGGCCCTTGCCGGCGGCGATCTCCGCCAGCAGGCCGTGCAGCCAGGCATCGTCCAGGCCCTGGCGCTGCAGCTGGGTCAACAGGTTGTACGCCTTGGCGGTCTGGCCCTCCTGCAGCGCCAGACGCGCCAGGCCCTCCAGGATGCCGGCGTGGTCGAAGGTCAGCTGCAGGCCCGCCTCCCACTGGGCGCGGGCGGCGTCCACCTGGCCGGCGCGCAACAGGCCGCGGCCGTACCAGTAGCGGGCCTCCGGGTCGTCCGGGGCCAGGGTCATGGCCCGCTGGCCGAAGTCGACGGCCTCTTCGGGCCGATTCTCGCGCACCGCCATCACCGTCAACGGCAGCAGCACTTCCACCTTCTCGCCGTCCTGCTCGAGGCAGGCCAGCAGCGCGGTCCGGGCCTCGCGCATCTTGCCCGCCCGGTACAGTTCGCGGCCCTGGACGCACGGGTCCTGGGGCAGGGAAGGGACAGCCGGAGCGGGCGCCGCAGTCTGGGCGCGGACCGTGGCGGCGGCCAGCGGCAGGGCCAGGACCAGGGTCCCCAGGAGGGCCAGGACGGCGGCCGGGGGCGCGGCCGGGCGGCGGCGGGCGCGGACGGGGGCGGCCAGGTTCAGGGGCAAGATCCACCTCGGGGTCGGGTTGCGCGGTATCGCGGGACCGGGGCCGCCGCCGCATCGCCATTC
>JBHEPC010000458.1:0-3006 GCA_046260475.1 Candidatus Krumholzibacteriia bacterium
CGCCCTGCGCATCCTGTACGGCGGCAGCTGCAAGCCCGACAACGCCCGCGAGCTGATCGGCCTGCCCGACGTGGACGGCGGCCTGATCGGCGGCGCCAGCCTGGGGCCCGCGGATTTCGTGGGCATCGTCGACGGGGCCGAGGCCGCGTGCGACGGATGACCACCCGCAAGGACCTGCCCACGACCAGGATCCCGGCGGCGGCCCTGCTGTGGGTCGCGCTGGCCGTCGATCCGGCCGACGCGCCGGCCCTGGAGCTGGCGGTCGCCGTGCTCAGCGACCGCCTGGCCATGGACCTGCGCGAGACCCGCGGCCTCAGCTACAGCACCGGTGCGGCGCTGGACCTGCACGGCGGCCGGGGCGTGCTGACCGCCTGGCTGAACCCGCCGCGCGAACGCCTCGACGAGGGCCGCGAGGCCCTGCGCCAGGCCGTCACGGGCTTCGCCCCGGCCACCGTCACCGCCCAGGAGCTGGACCGCATCCGCAGCGCACGCTCCGGCCGCCTGATGATGCGCCGGCTGTCCTCCATGGGTCAGGCCTACCAGCTGGCCGTGGCCGAACTGGACGGCGACCTGGCGGGCTACCTGGAGGCGACCGGGCGGCTCGCGGACGTGGGCGTGGACGAGCTGCGCCGGGTGGCCGCGGCCTACCTGGGCCCGGCGCCCCTGGTCGAGGTGGTCGTCGACTGACCGGAGGCCCCTTGCCCGGGCCGGGGTCCCGCCGCTATCCTGCCGGGACCCGCGGCCCCGGTCCGCCCAACCTGCGAGGTTCCTGCCGATGCGCCTGCTCTTCCCGGTCCTGGTCCTGTCCTGCTGCTGGGCCGCCGCCGCTGCTGCCGCCGCCGCGGCCCCCGCGCCCCCGGTGATCCACCACACCGCCGACGTGGTCCTGGACATCGCCACCCACGAGGTGCGGGTCCACGACCGCCTGACCCTGCCCGTGGGCCTGGCCACCCTGACCGTGGGCGAGGGGCTGGTGATCGAGGAGTTCGTCGGCGCCCCCGCCGGCTGGCAGCCGCGCCTGGTGGAGGACGAGCGGGGCCGGCGGCAGGTGATCGATCTCGGGCCCCTGGGCCTGGACGCCGGCGGGCCGGCCGAGGTGCGCCTGCGGGGCACCTTCCACCAGCCCACCGACCAGGTGGTCTTCTCCCGGGAGAACGTGGGGGGCGAGATCACCGCCACCGTCGGCGCCGAGGGGATCTGGCTCTCGGCCGGGGCCGGCTGGCTGCCCGGCGCCGAGGGCGCCCTGCACACCCACGACCTGACCGTCACGGTGCCCGCCGGCTTCGTGAGCGTGACCCAGGGCCGCCGCGAGGTCCTCGCGCCCGAGGTCACCCGCTGGGTGGCCGACCGGCCCAGCGACGGCCTGAACCTGGTGGCCAACCGCTTCGTCGTCCACGAGGAAGAGGCGCGCGCGGGGGTGACCGCCTACACCTTCTTCCTGGCGGACGAACCCGACCTGCGGGCCGTGTACATGGAGCGCACCCGCGCCTACCTGGCCATGTACGAGCAGATGATCGGCCCCTACCCGTACGCCAAGTTCGCCACCGTCGAGAACTGGTTCCCCACCGGCTACGGGATGCCCGGCTGGACCCTGCTGGGCAGCCAGGTGCTGCGCCTGCCCTTCATCCCCACCACGAGCTTCGGCCACGAGATCGCCCACAACTGGTGGGGCAACTCGTTGTTCGTGGACGCGGCGTCCGGCAACTGGTGCGAGGGCCTGACCAGCTGGTCGGCCGACTACCACTACAAGGAGCTGGAGTCCCCCGACGCCGCCCGGGAGTACCGGCGCAACCTGCTGAAGGACTACTACGCCTACGTGGCGGACCCGGCCGCCGACTTCCCCCTGCGGGACTTCACCAGCCGGCACAGCGGCGCCACCCGCGCCGTCGGCTACGGCAAGAGCATGATGGTCTTCCATATGCTGGACCGGCAGCTGGGGCGCGAGGCCTTCCTGGACGGGCTGCGGCGCGTCTACGCCGCGCGCGTGTTCACCCAGGTCTCCTGGGACGATTTCCTGGCGGTCTGGGGCGAGGCCGGCGGGATCGATCCGGCGGCCTTCGCCGCCCAGTGGCTGGAGCGCACCGGGGCGCCGGTGCTGGCCCTCGGCCCGGTGGAGTTCCGGGACGACCGCGTGGAGTTCGAGCTGCAGCAGGCCGCGCCTCCCTACGCCCTGGACGTGACCGTGCGCGTGGACGGCCGCGACGGCCCGCGCCTGCACCAGGTCGCCTTCGCCGGAACGGCCCAGCGGTTCTCCCTGCCGGCGGATGCGCCGACGGGCCTGGCCGTCGACCCGGATTACGACCTGTTCCGCCGCTTGCACCCCCAGGAGGTGGAGCCCACCCTCAGCCAGGTGCTGGCCCGCGAGGTGCCCAACGTCGTGTGGGGGGAGCCGGCCCAGGCGGAGGCGGCCCGGGCCTTCGCCGAGGCCTTCGCCGACGGCGGCCATTTCAACCTGCTGCAGGGGGGACGGCCCCCGCGGGACCTGCCCCTGAGCAGCACCCAGGCCAACCTCCTGCTCAACCCGTCGCCCGAGGTGGCGGCCGAGTACCGGCGGCCGGAGCTGGCCATCGCCGGCCGCACCCTGGTCCTGGAGGGCCGCCGCTACAACCTGGACGAGTACGACCTGGTCTACGCGACCGCCAACCCGGTCCGGCCCGACCTGACCGATCTGGTGGTGGTGTGCGGGTCGCCGGCGCGGCTGGCGGTCCTGGGCGGTCGCCTCGGCCACTACGGCAAGTACAGCTGGCTGCTGCTGCCGGCGGGCCAGGGCCGCGTGCTGCGGGGCAATTGGGCCCCGGCGGCATCGCCCCTGACCGCGTCCCGCTGACCGGGCCGCAGGCAGGATTCGCAGGACACCTGGACCGGCTCCTTGTGGTACAATGGGCCGGCACGAACGTGGGGCCGGGCTTGCCCGGCCTCGCCCGTCGCCCTGGGCCGCGCGCCGCCGGCCGGGACGCCGGCAGCCGCAGACTCGACGAGGCATCCATGCTTGGATCCGTCCACCAC
>JBHEPC010000288.1:0-11256 GCA_046260475.1 Candidatus Krumholzibacteriia bacterium
CCCACGACCTGAGCACCGGGCAGCGGCGGCGCCTGGCCCTGGGCCTGGCCCTGGGGTCGGGGCGGCCCCTGATCCTGCTGGACGAGCCCACCGCCGCCCTGGACCGGGACGGGCGGCGCATGGTGCTGGATATGCTGGACCGGGCGGGGGACGCGGCGGGCCTGGTGATCGCCTCCCACGACCGCGCCTTCCTGGCGGCGGCCGGTTGCCGCCTGGTGGAACTCAGCGCCAATACCTGAGATCGACCCCTTCGACGAGCTTGAGGGTGCCCAGCCCCGCGCCGGATCGCTCGACCAGATTCGCCTTGCTGGCCCCCGGGGGCCCTGCTATTTTCCGACCGACCACCAGGGAGAAGGAGGCCGCGGAACAACGCCGGCATGGACGTCTGCGCCATGCCCTTTTTTCTGCCCGGCGGCGGAGCCGTCCGGTCGCCGGGGCGGCGCCCGCGCGCGCCCCGCCAACCCCGAGGAGCGTCATGGAGTTCAACGAGAAAGCCGTCATCATGAACGCCGGCGAGATGGCCCGGGCCGTCAAGCGCATGGCCCACGAGGTGGTCGAGGCCAACAAGGGCGTCGACAACCTGGTGCTGCTGGGGATCCAGCGCCGCGGCGTGCCGTTGGCCAAGCGCCTGGGCGAGGCGATCCGGCAGGTGGAGGGCCGCGAGGTGCCCAGCGGCGCCCTGGACATCACCTTCTACCGCGACGACCTCTCGAAGCTGGGACCGGCGCCCCAGGTCTCGTCCACCGAGATGCCCTTCGACGTCAACGAGAAGATCATCATCCTGGTGGACGACGTGCTCTACACCGGCCGCACGGTGCGGGCCGCCCTGGACGTGATCATGGACTGGGGCCGGCCCCAGGCCATCCGCCTGGCGGTGCTGGTGGACCGGGGGCATCGCGAGCTGCCCATCCGCCCGGACTTCGTGGGCAAGAACGTGCCGACCTCCCAGCGGGAGATCATCAAGGTGAAGATCAAGGAGGTCGACGGGACCGAGGAGGTCGTCGTCGGGGAGGTCCTGGCATGACCCTCCAGCGCAAGGACGTCCTGGGGCTGGAGGACCTGTCGGCCGAGGAGATCCTGGGCGTCCTGGACATCGCGAACCGCTTCCGCGCCGTCTTCGACCGCCCGGTGCGCAGCGTGCCCATCATGCGCGGCCGCACGGTGGTGAACTTCTTCCACGAACCCAGCACGCGCACGCGCATCAGCTTCGAGCTGGCGGAAAAGCGCCTCTCGGCGGACATCGTCAACTTCTCCACCGTCGACAGCAGCTTCAAGAAGGGCGAGACCCTGCGGGACACCGCCGAGAACCTCGCCGCGATGAAGATCGACATGCTGGTCATCCGCCACGGCTCGTCGGGCGCGGCGCGCTACCTGGCCGAGGTGCTGAAGTGCTCGGTGATCAACGCCGGCGACGGCGCCCACGAGCACCCCACCCAGGGCCTGCTGGACATCATGACCATGCGCCAGCGCCTGGGCGACCTGCGGGGCCGCAAGGTCACCATCATCGGTGACATCGCCCACAGCCGCGTGGCCCGCTCCAACATCTGGGGCCTGACCAAGCTGGGCGCCGAGGTCACCCTCTGCGGGCCGCCCACCATGGTGCCGGGCGCGCTGGCGAAGCTGGGCGAGCACGTGAAGGTGGAGCACGACCTGAAGCGGGCCGTGGCCGACGCCGACGTGCTGAACGTGCTGCGCATCCAGCTGGAGCGGGGCGCGGGGAAGGCCTTCCCCGGCAACCGCGAGTACCACCGCATGTACGGCATCACCGGGGACGTCGTGCGCGGGCTGAAGCCCGAGGCCTTCATCATGCACCCGGGTCCCATGAACCGTGACGTGGAGATCGCCAGCGAGGTCGCCGACGGGCCGCGCCAGGTCATCCTCGACCAGGTGGCCAACGGCGTGGCCGTGCGCATGGCCCTGATCTACCTGTTGTCCGGGGGCGATCCCGGCGCCCTGGCCGGCGGCACCCAGTAGCGTCGGCCGCGGGACCCGAACCGGGCGCCGCCGCGCGCCCGCGACCAGAAGAGAAGGGGACACACCCATGGAGTGGAGCTGGGAGCGCATTCCCGCCGAGTACCTGGTGACCAACGTCTTCGTCTGCCGGCAGGGCAAGGTGGGCAAGCGCAAGGGTTTCCTGCACGTCAAGCGCGGCCGCGTCGAGGGCCTGGGCGTGGGTGCGCCGGCCCTGGCGGGGGTGCCGGTCCTGGACGGCGGCGGGCTGGTGCTGGCGCCGGGCTTCGTCGACCTGCACGTGCATTTCCGCGAGCCGGGCGGCGAGGAGAAGGAGACCGTGGCCTCCGGCAGCCGGGCCGCGGCCGCGGGCGGGTTCACCTCGGTGGTGACCATGCCCAACACCGACCCCGCCATCGACAACGCGGGCATGGTCCGCTACCTCATCCAGCGCGGCAACGAGGCCGGGCTGGTGCGGGTCTTCCCCACCGGCGCGGTCAGCCCCGGCCGCCGCGGCGAGGGCATGTGCGAGTTCGGCGCCATGGTCGAGGCCGGCGCCGTGGGCTTCACCGACGACGGCTCGCCGGTGCAGAACGGCAGCCTCATGGCCGGCGCCCTGAAGTACGCCGGCCACCTGGGCGTGCCCGTGATCACCCACGCCGAGGACACGACGATCACCGGTGGCGGCTGCATGCACGCGGGCTACTGGTCCGCGCGCCTGGGCCTGGCGGGCATGCCGCGGGCGGGGGAGGACGCCGCCGTGTTCCGCGACATCGAGCTGGCGCGGGCCGCGGGCGGCCACCTGCACGTGGCGCACGTCTCGACCAAGGGCGCCGTCGAGATCATCCGGCGCGCCAAGGCCGAGGGCGTGCGCGTGACGGCCGAGGCGACGCCCCACCACTTCAGCCTCGACCACGCCCGCTGCCGCGACTTCTCGCCCCTGTTCAAGATGAGCCCGCCCCTGCGCGAGCCCGACGACGTCAACGCCGTGGCCGAGGGCCTGGCCGACGGCACCATCGACTGCATCGCCACCGACCACGCGCCCCACACCGCCACCGAGAAGGAGTACCAGTTCGACCAGGCGCCCTTCGGCGTGGTCGGCCTGGAAACGGCGTTCGCCGTGGGTGTGACCTACCTTGTGCGCACCGGCGTGATGGACCTGGGCGGCCTGGTGGCCTGCCTGGCGGAGAAGCCGGCCCGGGTGCTGGGCCTGCCCGCGGGGGGCCTGGACGAGGGCGGCGAGGCCGACTTCGTGCTCCTGGATCCGGAGCAGGAATGGACCGTGCGGGCGGAGGACCTGCGCTCCCGCAGCCGCAACTCGGCCTACCTGGGCGAGACCCTGCGGGGCCGGGTCAAGGCCACCTTCCTGCGCGGCCGCCTGACCTGGCGCGACCCGTCGGGGGAGAAGGAATAGGAATTGCTGCGGGCTGGGCCCGCGCTCCGGACCGGCGGCACGGCCGGTGCGCAGCGGTTTCAGTGGATTGGGAGACAAGTTGTCTAAGCGCCTTCCGGGAAGCGAATTGCGAGACCGCGGCCATGGGGCCGCCGTGGTGGGCCCAGCCATGGCCCGGCTTGCGGTGCGTCTCCGCTGCGGTGCGGCGCGTCCCCGGGCGGGGACGCTGCGCCGGCTCGGCGCGGTCCTTCTGGCCGCCCTCGCCTTGGCCGGCTGCGCCAAGTACAACACCTACTTCAACGCCAAGAGGGCCTTCGACAACGCCGAGTACGTCCGCGAGGAGGCGATCCGCAAGCACGAGGATCCGCCGCAGCCCTCGGGCCTGCAGAAGAGCAACTACGAGACGGCCATCCAGAAGGCCCAGAAGGTCCTGGACGAGTACCCGGGCCACGGCCTGATCGACGATGCCCTCTTCCTGCAGGCCAAGGCCTGGCACCGCCTCGAGGGCTACCGTATGTCCATCCGCAAGCTGGACCTGCTTTTCCAGAACTTCCCCGCCACCGACCACCTGGAGGAGTCCCTCTACCTGCAGGGCCTGAACTACCTGCTGATCGGCAGCCTGGACAAGAGCCAGCAGTTCCTGGCCCAGCTCGCGCGCCGCTACCCCGACAGCCGCTACCAGGCCGAGGTGCAGAAGGTCTCCGGCGACAATGCCTACGCCCTGGAGAACTGGGAGAAAGCCGCCGCCGCCTACCGCCTCTACCTGGAGGATCCCGACGCCGACGAGCGCGACCGCGTCGGCCTGAAGCTGGCCGAGTGCCAGTGGGAGCTGGGGGACTACCTTGCTGCCGCCGAGGTGCTCAAGGAGGTCAGCGACAGCAGCGAGAGCGCCGAGCTGGGTTTCCGGGCGCGGCTGCTGCGGGCGCGGGTGCACGTGCGCCTCGGCGACCATGCCCTGGCCGAGACCCTGCTGGGCGAGCTGCGCGGCGAGGCCGAGGTCTACAACGCCCGCGGCGACGTGCGCCTGGTCGAGGCGGAGAGCATGCTGGCCCAGGAGCGGTCCGGCGAGGTGTCGGCGCTGCTGGAGAGCATGCCCGCCGACTGGCAGACGCCGGCGGTCAAGGCCCAGGCCGCGGACATGCTGGGCTACCTGTACCTGGAGCGGGGCGAGTGGGAGCAGGCGCGCACCTCCTTCCAGGAGGCCCTGCGCCGGCGCGACGACCTGGAGGAGCCCGAACGCACCCGGCGGCTGCACGACACCCTGAAGGACTTCATGGCGGCCGACCAGGCGCTGGTGGACGCCCAGGGCGAGCGGGCCGCCGAGCTGCGCCTGCAGAAGGCCAACGCGCTGCTCTTCGGCTTCGAACGGCCGCGCGAGGCCCTGGACCTTTACGCGGCGGCCGCGGCCGACACGGCGGCTACGCCCGCCGTGGCGGCGCGGTCCCTGTATGGCGCCCTGATCACCTGGCGGGATCACCTGGACCGCCCCGACTCGGGGCAGGTCTATGCCGACCTGCTGCTGGAGCGGTTCCCCGAGTCGCCCCAGGCCTACGAGGCCCTCAGCGGCCGCCGGTCCGAGCTGCTGGGCTACCTGCTGGACCGGCGGCAGCAGGAGCAGGCGGCGCGCCTGGCGGCGATGACGCCCGAGGAACGTCTCGCCCTCGAATCCGGAGAGGCGCTGGCCATCACCGCCGGCGGCGGGCCGCGCCGGCCGGGGGCCGGCGCGGGGCTGCGGCGCCGGCAGGTCTACCTGTCGCGCCGGCCGAACCTGACCTTCCCGCCGACTCCCGCGGAGCTGGCCCTGGCCGCCGAGCTGGCGGGCCAGGACCGGGCGCAGGCCGCCCGCCAGGCGGCCGCCGATTCGGTCCGCAACGCAGCGACCGCCGCCGCCGCGGCCGCCGATACGAGCGCTCCGCCGCCGGTGCGGCCGCCGGCGGGCGCCGAGATCGGCGGCGGCCGCACCGGCGACCTGGCGCCGCTTCCGTCCGCCGTGGCCGGGCCCGATTCGCTGGCGCCGGCGGCCGCCCTGCCGGACACGGCCGGCCAGGACGGCGCGCAGGACGAGGGCGAGGAAGACGAGAAGGCAGAAGAGAAGAAGAAGGATACCTTCGACCTGCGGTAGCCCTGGCGGGGCCCGCCACCGGAAGACGCGCATGACCGAACCCTCCCTGCCCGCCCGCGTCCGCTGCGACGGCACCGTCACGGCCAACCTCGCCGTCTCCCGGGGGCTCGTGCGCCTGGACGCGGTCCTGGACCGGCCGGTGGCCTTCCTGCCCGGCCAGTTCGCCATGCTCAATCTCACCGGCCGGGAGATGTTCGTCTTCAGCCGGCCGTTCTCGATCCTGGCCGCCGACGGGGCGGCCGTGTCCTTCCTGTACCGGGTGGTCGGGCGCGGCACCGCCGCCCTGGGCGGCCTGCGGGCGGGAGACCGGCTCAGCTTCCTGGGGCCGCTGGGGCGGCCTTTCCCCGGGCCGGCGTCCGCCGCGCCGGCGGTGCTGGTGGCCGGCGGCGTGGGGCTGCCGCCGGTGCAGGCCTGGCTGGAGCGGTATGGGGGCGACCGGGACCTGGCCTGCTTCGGCGCCCGGGACGGCGCCGACGTGCCCTGGGACCTGCTGGGTCCGCGCTGGGCGGTGAGCGTCGACGATCCGGCGGGGACGCCCGACGGGTGCGTCGCCTTCCAGGGGCTGGTCACGGCCCTGGCCGAGGCGCGCACGGCGGACCTGGCGGGACCGCGCACGCTGCTGGCCTGCGGCCCGGTGCCGCTGCTGCGGGCGGCGGCGGACCTGGCCGTGCGCCGCGGCTGGACCGCCTGGCTCTCCCTGGAGGAGCACATGGGCTGCGGCTACGGCGTCTGCAAGGGCTGCATCGTGCCGGTGCACGATCCGCAGGCCGACGGCGGCTGGCGCAACGCCACCTGCTGCGACGAGGGCCCGGTGTTCCGGGCCGACACCATCGCCTGGGAGCGCCACGGCGCCTCCCTGCTGGAACGGGCCGACTGACCCGAGACCCGCGGCCCCGCCGCGCCGAGGAGCGACCGTGCCGCTGCCCGCCTGGTGGACCACCGACCCCTGCGCGCCCTTCGTCCTGGGCCCGCGCACCTTCCCCGGCCGGGTGTGGACGGCCTCGGGCTGCTTCGGCTACGGCCTGTCGGTGCACGACATGACCGACGAGGCGGGCCGCACTCCGTACACGGGGCTGGGGGCCGTCGTCACCAAGACCGTCACCCCCGCCCCGCGCACCGGCAACCCCATGCCGCGGCTGGTCGAGCTGCCCACCGGCGCCATCAACAGCATCGGGCTGGAGAACGTGGGCTTCGCCGCCTTCCTGGCCGAGACCCTGCCCGCCCTGGAAGAGGCCGGCGTGCCCACGGTGGTCAGCCTGGCGGCCACGCGGCCCGAGGAGTTCGGCGACATGGCCGCGCGCCTGATGGCCCGCGGCGCCGGTTGCCGCCACTGGCACGGCGTGGAGCTGAACCTCAGCTGCCCCAACGTGGCCGAGGGTGGGCACGACTTCGGCGCCGACCCGGCCACGGTGGCCGCCTGCGTGGCCGCGGCCCGCCGCCACCTGCCCGACCGCGCCCTGCTGGCGAAGCTGACCCCCAACACCGCCGACATCGCGGCCCTGGCCCGGGCTGCCGGCGAGGCGGGCGCCGACGCGGTGGCGGCCGTCAACACGGTGGTGGGCCTGGACGTGGACCTGGCCAGCGGCCGGCCGGTGCTGCCGCGGCGCTTCGGCGGCTACTCGGGTCCGGGCGTGCTGCCCATCGCCCTGGCCAAGGTGGACCAGATCGCCCGGCAAACCGGCGTGGCGGTGGTGGGGGTGGGGGGCATCGGCGAGGCCGCGGACGCCCTGAAGTTCTTCGCCCTCGGGGCGGTCGCCGTGCAGGTGGGCACGTCCCAGATGCGCGACCCCTTCGCGGCGGCCCGGGTGGCGGCGGCGTTGCGGCCGGCGGCGGCTCAGCGGCCGTAGGGGTCGTCGTCGTCGGGGTCGAGCTCGTCGTCCAGTCCAGCGGCCGGATCCTCCGGGAAATCGTCGGCGCCGAAGTCGTCCAGATCGTCCAGATCGTCCACCGCGTCCAGGTCGTCCAGGTCGTCCAGGTCGTCCACTTCGTCCTGGCCGGGAAGGTCCGCGCCGGTCCCGTCGTCGTCGGGCAGGCCGTCGGGGAAGTCGGCTTCCAGCAGGTCGGCGAAGGACTCGGCCGAGGAAAGGATCTGGCTGGCCAGGCCGTCGCCCACGGCCTCCGCCTGGTCGATGCCGCCGTCGACGGTGATGCGGCTGGTGCCGCGCCCGGTGGTGCCGGTGATGGCGATCTGCCCGCCGCTGACCCTGGCCAGGGCGCCCACCGGCAGGTCCTGGTCCGAGACCATGCGCCGGCAGAAGGCGTGCTCGGCGGCCAGCTCGGCCGCCGTGGCGGGCGAGTGCAGGTCCGTCAGGGCGGTGCGGGCCTCCTGGTCGCCAGCTCGGCCGACGATCACCAGGATGCCCTGGCCGGGGCCGGGCAGGATGAATTCGGGGGAGAAGATCTCCGCCACGATGCCCTGGATGCCCAGGTGCTCGGTCACCGAGGCGGGCATCACCAGGCCGTCGATCTCGGCCCGGCGCATGTGGATCTCCATGGCCCGCTCGGCGCCGCCGCGCAGGACGCGGAACTGCAGGTCCGGCCACAGGGCCCGCATCTGGGTGCGGGAGCGCAGGGACATCACGCCGATGCGGCTGC
This sequence comes from Candidatus Krumholzibacteriia bacterium, assembly GCA_046260475.1. Lineage (GTDB taxonomy): Bacteria > Krumholzibacteriota > Krumholzibacteriia > LZORAL124-64-63 > LZORAL124-64-63 > JACZKN01. Next base: position 8,061 of record JBHEPC010000288.1, read on the forward strand.
CCGGCTCCATCTCGTCCATGATCAGGCCCTGGCGGTTGAGGAAGGCGTCGTAGGGTGTGGCGCGGTCGGGCACGCACACCACCGCCAGCCCCGCCGGCAGGGGCACCACCATGTCCGAGGCCTCCAGCACCGCCAGGCGCACCTGGCCGTCCATGATCATGCCCTCGAGGAACTCGACCTCCCCGCGGCTGGCGGTGACGAAGGGCTCGTCGGCCTTGTCCTGCTCGGGCACCGGTGACGGCAGCAGGCTCAGCTGGCAGGTCAGGCGCGGCAGCCGCTCCTGGATGCGGTCGATCACCCCCTGCGCCTGGTTGCGGGCGAGGGAGCCGGAGAGGCTGCCGAAACTCAGGACCCTGGACTTCACGGCGCGGGACCTCGTTTCAGGCCGGGTTCTCGGTGCGGGCCAGGAAGTCGCGCACGATCGCGCCGATGCGCCTGGCCTGGTCGAAGAGGAGCGCGGCGTGGATGGGCAGGGCCAGGACCTCCCGGCCGGCCCGCTCCGCCTGGGGCAACTCCCCGCCCGTCCGACAATACCCGGCCAGGGCGTGCCGGTGCAACGGCGGATCGTAGTAGACGCCCGTGTCGACGCCCTGGCGGTCCAGCTCGGCGCGCAGGCCGTCGCGGTCGGCGCAGCGCACCCAGTACTGGTGGTAGGTGCACTTCATGCCGTCGCCGTCCAGCCGCAGGCGATTGGCCGCGGGGATGAACAAGTCGTAGAGGCGGGCCGCGGCGTCCCGGTCGGCCTGCTCGTCGGCGAAGCGGGCGTGGCGCACGCGGACGGCCATGGCCTGGATGGCGTCCAGGCGCATGTTCCAGCCCGTGTGCAGGCGGCCGCCCAGCTCGGTGGCCACGTGGGCGCGCAGGCGGCGGATGTTCTCGGCGTCGGCCTCGTCCCGGCACACCACCATGCCGCCGTCGCCGATGCCCGGCAGGTTCTTGGTGGGGTAGAAGCTGAGGGTGCTCATGCGGCCGCACGCGCCCACGGGCCGGCCCTTGTAGAGGGTGCCGTAGGCCTGGGCCATGTCGGCGATGACGTCCAGGCCGTGGCGCGCGGCGACCTGCTCGACCTCGTCCATGTCCGCCGGCGCGCCGAAGATGTGCACGGGCATGATCGCCTTCGTCCGCGGCGTGATCGCCGCCTCGATCAGCTCCGGGTCGATGTTCAGGTCCGACGGGCGGATGTCCACGAACACCGGCACCGCGCCGATCAGCACGATCGCCTCCATGGTGGCGTCGAAGGTGTAGGGGCTGGTGATCACCTCGTCGCCGGCCTTGACCCCGGCCACGGCCAGGGCGGCGTAAAGGGCGCTCGAGCCCGAGGACACCCCCGCCGCGTCGGCGCAGCCGCAGGCCGCGGCCACCTCCTGCTCCAGCAGGCGCACCTCCTGGCCGAGGATGAAGTTCCCCGTGGTGAGGATGGCCTCGAACTTGGCCATGATCTCGTCCTTGCAGGGGATCATGGGCGTGACCAGGTCGTAGCGGCCCACGCGGCCGGTGGCTTGCGGTTCCATGGGTTTCCTTTCAGCCCGCCGGCGGCTGCCGGCGGGCCGTTGCACGGTCGGTCGGTCAGGCGGGGTCGGAGGTGTGCCCCGCGCGGCCGAAGCAGTCGTACCGGAAGCCGTGGGCCTCCAGGTGCGGCCGGGTGTAGACGTTGCGGCAATCCAGGAAGGCGCGGCCCTCGGTCTTGGCGGCGATGGCCGCGAAGTCCAGCTGCCGGTACTGGTTCCACTCGGTCACCAGGATCACCAGGTCGGCGCCTGCGCAGGCCTCGTACGGGCTGCGGCAGTAGACCAGGTCCGGGTGGACGAGCTTGAAGTTCTCCGCCGCGGCGGGGTCGTGGACGCGCACCGTGCAGCCGCGGGCCTTCAGGCCGGCGACCAGGTCCAGCGCCGGCGCCGAGCGGATGTCGTCGGTGTTGGGCTTGAACGCCAGGCCCAGCAGGGCCACGGTGAGGCCCTGGAGGCCGCCGGTCAGGGCCTCGGCCTTGGCCAGCGCACGGCCGGGCAGGTCGGCGTTCACGCCGATGGCCGCCCGCACGATGGACATGTCCGCGCCCGCCTGCTGGGCGATGTGGACGATGGCGTTGGTGTCCTTGGGCAGGCAGCTGCCGCCGAAGCCCAGGCCCGCGTGCAGGAACTTCGGCCCGATGCGCTTGTCCAGGCCCATGGACTTGGCCACGTCGAAGACGTCGGCGCCCACCTTCTCCGCCAGCCGCGCGATCTCGTTGATGAACGAGATCTTCACCGCCAGGAAACTGTTGCTGGCGTACTTGATCAGCTCGGCGGTCTCGATGCCCGTCTTGACGATGGGCGTGTCCAGCAGGTACAGCGGCCGGTAGATGTCCCGCAGCAGCTTTTCCGAGCGCTCGGTCTCGGTGCCGATCACCACGCGGTCCGGGCGCATGAAATCGTCGATGCTCGAGCCCTCCCGCAGGAACTCGGGGTTGCTGGCCATGTCGAAGGTCACGGCCGGATCCTTCAGATGCCCGCGGATGACCTCGGCCAGGTGGCGGTTGGTGCCCACCGGCACGGTGCTCTTGGTGACGATCACCTTGTAGCCGTCCAGCAGCGCGCCGATATCCTGGCCCACCTTCATCACGTACTGCAGGTCCGCCTCGCCCGACTCGGACATGGGCGTCTGCACGGCGATGAACACCACGTCCGCGCCGTCGATGCCTGCGGCCAGGTCGGTGGTGAAGACCAGCCGCTCCTCCTGCACGTTCTTCAGGACCAGGCGGTCCAGCCCCGGCTCGTAGAAGGGGATCTCGCCCCGTTCGAGGGCGCGGATGCGCTCGGCGTTGATGTCGACACAGGTGACGTGGTGGCCGAAGTCGGCCATGCAGGCACCGGACACCAGGCCGACGTAGCCGGTCCCGACCATGCAGATGCGGATCATGCGAACTCCCTCCGCGCCTCCTCCAGGAGGCCCGACAGCGTGGCGTGGATGTCGTGCACCGGCGCCCAGCCGGTGACCCGCCTGAGCCGGGCGTTGTCGCCCACCAGGCGGGGCGTGTCCGCCGGCCGGTCGCGGGCCGGGTCGCGGACGACGGCGACCGGGCGGCGCGCTCCCCGGACCAATATCTCCAGTCCCGCGGCGATCGTCAAACCCCTTCCGGAGCAGACGTTGACCACCTGCCCGGGCCGGCCGCGGGCGGTCAGCAGGCGGTAGGCGGCCACCACGTCCCGCACGTCCAGGA
>JBHEPC010000026.1:0-4654 GCA_046260475.1 Candidatus Krumholzibacteriia bacterium
GCCGGCGCGCCGGTTGCCGTGCACGCCGACGCCGCCGCCCGCGGCCTGAAGGTGCACCTGCTGCTGCAGCTGGCCGCCGAGCGGGGCGCCCTGCCGCCCGGCCGGGGCGAGGCCCACGCCGAGGCCGCCGCCGTGTTCGCCGACCCGGACCTGGCCTGGGTGTTCGGTCCCGAGGCCGTCGGCGGCCGCGGCTTAAGCGAGGTGCCGGTGGTGCTGGCCCGCGTGGGCCGGGACGGGCGCAGCGAGCGGATCACCGGCGTCATCGACCGCCTGGTGGTGCGCCCGGACCGGGTGGACGTCGTCGACTACAAGACCAACCGCTGGGGCGGCGACCCGGCGCGCCGGGCCTGGCTGATCGACCACTACCGGCCCCAGCTGGCGGCCTACGCCGCGGCGGCGGGCGTCCTGTTCCCCGGGCGCAAGGTGCACACCTGGCTGCTGCTGACCGATCCCGAGGGGGGCGGCGGCGCCGCGGCCCGCCTGGCCGAGGTGGACCTGCCCTGACCGGGCCCCGCCGTCAGACCAGGTGCTGGGCGTCCTCGAGCATGATGCTCAGCTGGGCCAGGACCAGGTCCGAGGCGCCCAGCATCTGGGCCTCGTCGGTGGCGTCCAGGCGCAGGGACGCGTCCGTTTCCAGGCCGATGCCCAGCTGCAGGCAGGCCTTGTCGGCCAGGGCGACCAGGTTGATCAGGGGGCTGGCTTCGGCCAGATCCTCGCGGTGGTGGTCGCGCACGACTTCGCAGTAGATCTCCGGCAGGTTCCAGTGCTGGGTCAGGTGGTAGCCGTGCTTCGTGTGTCCGGTGTCGATGACCTCCGCCAGCACCGCCGGCGGCAGGGCCACCTCCAGCTCGCCGGTGGCCCTCAGGTCGTCGATGATGCGCACCAGCATCAGGCTGCCCACGTCGTGCAGCAGGCCGCCGATGAAGGCCTCGTTCTCCTGGTCGGTGAAGCCCAGCTTGCGCGCCAGCCAGCGCGCGCCCATGGCGGTGGCCGAGGCGTGGCGCCAGAGGTCGGGGATCATCTCCCGCAGCTGCGGCGTGGAGGCCTGGTAAACCGCCTTCTCGGCCGACAGCACGGCCAGGCGCACCAGCTCGGGCGCGCCCAGGCGCACCACGGCGTCGCGCACGGTGCGCACCGGCGAAAGGCCCCCGTAGAACGCGCTGTTGGCCACGCGCAGCACCCCGGCCGTCAGCGCCTGGTCCGAGCCGATGATCTCCACGACCTCGCCCATCGCGAAATCAGGGTTCGTGGTCACGGTCTGCAGCCTGGACGTGATCTCGTTGGCCGGCGGCAGCTCGACGCGGCCCTCGGCGATGCGCTGCTCGATCAGGTCCAGCAGCGAGATCTGGGTGGTCATCACTTGACTCCTTGCAGGCGGCGCAGCTCCGGCAGGGGGCGGGGCCCGGCCAGGCGCGGCAGGGTGCGGATGATCTCCTCGAAGGTGGTCAGGCCGCTCTCGGCCTTGAGGATCCCGTCCTCCAGGAGGGAGACCAATCCGGTGCTCTCGACGCTGATGCGGCGGATCTCGTAGCTGGTGCGGCGCTGGATGAGCGCCTCCTTCACGGGCTCGTTGAGGACCAGCAGCTCGTACACCGCCGCGCGGCCGGCGTAGCCGAGGTGGCGGCACATGCGGCAGCCGGCGCCGCGGTGGAAGACGATCGGGCCGGACTCCTTGGGGTTGTAGCCCAGGCGGCGGATCTCGTCGGGGGTCAGCTCATGCTTCTCGCTGCAGTGGGGGCAGACCCTGCGCACCAGCCGCTGGGCCACCACGCTGACCACGGTCGAGGAGATGAGGAAGGCCTCAATGTCCATGTGCAGCAGCCGCAGCAGGCCGCCGATGGAGTCCTCGGTGTGGAACGTGGTCAGCACCTTGTGGCCGGTCAGCGCCGCCTGGATGGCGGTGTCGGCGGAGAAGCGGTCGCGCACCTCGCCGATGACGATCACGTCCGGGTCCTGGCGCACGATGTGGCGCAGGGTCTCCTCGTAGGTGATGCCGATCTTGGCGTTGATGGAGCACTGGCTGATGCCGCTGATGACGTACTCGACGGGATCCTCGGCGGTGATGATGCTCGTGTTGATGTCGTTCAGGTAGTTGATGGCCCCGTACAGGGTGGTGGTCTTGCCCGAGCCGGTGGGCCCGGTGATCAGCACGACGCCGCTGGGCACGTCCAGCACGTCGTTGCGGAAGCGCTCGAGCACCCGGGGCGCCATCCCCAGCTCGTGGATGTCCAGCAGGTGGCTGCGGTTGTTCAGCAGCCGCAGCACGATCTTCTCGCCGTGGATGGTGGAGTAGAAGGAGACGCGCAGGTCGATCTTGGCGCCGTCGTGCTCGAAGAGCATGCGCCCGTCCTGGTGGCGCCGCTTCTCGGCGATGTCCGCCCCGGCCATGATCTTCATGCGGCTGGTCAGGGGCCGCGCCGCGTCCACGGGCAGGTCCAGGGTCTGCACCAGCACGCCGTCCAGGCGCATGCGGACGCGCACCTTGTCTTTCATGGGCTCGATGTGGATGTCGCTGGCGCCGGCGGTCACCGCGTCGCGCAGGATGTCGTTGACGGTGCGGACGACGCCGCTCTCGTTCAGCTCGGCGGTCGTGGGCTGGGTCAGCGACCGGATGGCCGCCTCGATGGCGAAGCGCCGGGCCAGGGCCGGCTGGGGCGTCTCGCCCAGCAGGCGTTCGGCCTCGGCCAGCGCCTTGGTGTTCAGGGGGTCGACCAGGGCCAGCAGCAGGGCGCCGTCCTGGTCGCGCACGGGGAAGCAGGCGTTCTGTTCCAGCCAGGCCGGCCGCAGCTTGGCCAGCAGCTGCTTGTCCCGCGGCAGGCTGTCGGTCTCCAGGTACGGGAAGCCCAGCTGCACCGACAGGACGTTCAGCAGCTCGTCCTCGGTCAGGAAGTGGTTCTCGATCAGGACCTCGCCCAGCTTCCGGCCGCCGGACTCCTGCTGGATGCCGATGGCCGCCTGCAGGTCCGTTTCGCTGAGCACGCCCAGCTCCAGCAGCAGCGTGCCGATGCGGATGCTCAGGCGGTTGGCGCGCAGGGTCTCGCGCAGCCGACGCTCGTCCACCAGCCCGAGCTCCTGGAGGATGCTCACCAGCGGCCGCCGGTTGCCCAGCTTCCCGCGCACCCGCAGGGCGTACTCGAGCTGCTCGCGGGTCAGGTGGCCCGCATCGACGAGCATTCCGGCGATCTCGAGGGCGGCCTCGGTGGTCGGCGATTGGGCGGTGGTCATGGGGTAGGGTCTCCTGCGTCCCTGGGGGCCCGAAGGCCCGCGTTGGCTTCCTGCAAGGGACTCTTCGGCCGACCGCCGCCCGGCTGTAGCCCATAATGCCCGCTGCGGCATGGATTTCCCGGGTCAACCGCGTGCGTCCGCGGCCGATATGGAAACCTGGACCGGCGGCCAAGCGCCGGCGCCCATCGCCCGCGTGCCCGACCCATCGGAGGAACCATGCCCGCCATCGCCTGGACCGAGGAATTCAGCGTCGGCGTCGAGTCCCTCGACGCCCAGCACCGCCGCCTGTTCGACGTGGTGAACGAGCTGGACGAGGCCATCGAGAAGCTGCGCGGCCAGCGGGCGATGACCCGCGTCCTGCGCGAGCTGGTGGGGTACACCCAGGAGCACTTCGCCTTCGAGGAGCGCCTGATGGCGGAGGTGGGGTACCCGGACCTGGCGGACCACCAGGCCAAGCACCGGGCGATCATCCAGAAGATCGAGCGCTTCGAGTACGAGCTGAACGTGGAGAAGCAGAGGATCAGCCGGGAGGTGCGCGACTTCCTGCAGCACTGGCTGCTGACCCACATCGCGGAGGAGGACAAGGCCTACGTGCCGGCGCTGGCGGGCAGGTCGGTCGAGGCGTAGACCGGCAGCAAGGCGCCGCTACTCCGCCAGGCCGCGCGTGCGCGCCTCCGCCAGCAGAGCCGCCAGTTGCGGCGAGTCCGCCCCGTGCAGGAGGAACTCGAGGTGCAGGCGCTGGTAGAGGCCGGCCTCCTGGAGCCCTTTCATCATGTGGTCGTCCCGGGCCAGGAGCAGCGTCGCCCGCCGGAACAGGCCGGCCAGGCGCCGCTGGTAGGCGACCGGAATCGCCGCATCGCGCGTCCCGGCGAGGATGAAGACCTCGCCGTCGTACCGCCCCAGGGCGCCGGGATCGAGATCCCACCCCGGCAGGTCCCCCGCCTCATGCAGCGCCAGCAACGGCTCCACCAGGTGCCACTGCATCTCCGGCGTCGGCGCCACGGACCAGCCGTCGCGTTCGTAGCGGTCGTAGACGGGCTGGAACAGCTCGTACTGTCGGACCGTCACGGCGATGCCCTCGTGCGAGTCCTGCAGCCGGTTGACGGCGTCGACCTGGTACTGTTCCTTGCGGCGCTCGAGGGCGGCCAGGTCGCCGGCGTACAGCTCGCCGATGAAGGCCGCGCGCTCGGCCGCCAGATCCTCCGCCTTGTGGAAGAAGTGCTGCCGCGACAGGGCGATGACGATGTCGCCGCGCTGCCCGGCCAGCGTGTCGAGCGCCTCCAGCAGCATCGACTGCAGCCGCGGATCCTGGTCGCCGAGCTCGCCCCAGAACGGATCCGACGGCCGCCCCAACTCCCTTTCCAGCCGGGGATTCGGTGGTGCCTGCATGAATGCGCGCGCCACCGCGTCGCCGTGGCGGGCCAGGTAC
>JBHEPC010000062.1:0-6305 GCA_046260475.1 Candidatus Krumholzibacteriia bacterium
GGGGCCCGAGCCGCCGCCGGGGGGCCTTGACCCTGCCGGCGGGGAAACCTAATGTTGGGCGGGCACCGCCCACGAGGGAGCCTGCCATGATCATCGCCATCGGCTCGGACCACCGCGGCTTCGCCCACAAGCAGGCGATCGGCGACCTGCTGCGCCGGCGGGGCGCGACCGTCCAGGACTGCGGCGCCCACGCGCCCGGGCCCGCCGACTACCCCGACCCGGCGATCGCCGTGGGCGAACGGGTGGCCGCAGGCAGTGCGGACCTGGGCGTGCTGATCTGCGGCTCGGGCATCGGCGTCTGCATCGCCGCCAACAAGGTGCGCGGCGTGCGCGCCGCCCTCTGCTTCACCCCGCAGCAGGCCCGCACCACCCGGGAGCACAACGACAGCAACGTGCTGTGCCTCAGCGGCGACGGGATCGCCGTCGACGAGGCCCTGCCCGTGGTCGAGGCCTGGCTGGACGCCGCCTTCGCCGGCGGCCGCCACCAGCGGCGCGTGGACAAGATCACCGGCTACGAAGCCGACCACTTGAAGTGAACGGGAGAGCGCCATGTACGACGACGTGCGCAGGACGGACCCCGAACTGGCGGCGGTGCTGGCGGCCGAGGTGGCGCGGCAGCGCAGCCAGCTGGAGATGATCGCCAGCGAGAACTTCACCAGCCCCGCGGTGATGCAGGCCATGGGCTCGGTCCTGACCAACAAGTACGCCGAGGGCTACCCGGGCAAGCGCTACTACGGCGGCTGCGTCCACGTGGACGAGGCCGAGAACCTGGCCAAGCGGCGCGCCGTCGAACTCTTCGGCGCCGAGCGCGCCAACGTGCAGCCCCACAGCGGCTCGACCGCCAATATGACCGCCTACCTGGCCTTCCTCAAGCCCGGCGACACCATCCTGGGCCTGTCGCTCAGCCACGGCGGCCACCTGACCCACGGCCACCCGGTCAACTTCTCCGGCCTGCTCTTCAACGCCGTCCACTACGAGGTCTCGCCGGACACCGAGACCATCGACTACGGCCGCCTGCGCGAGCAGGCCCTGGCCGCGCGCCCGAAGATGATCGTGGGCGGCGCCAGCGCCTACCCCCGCTTCTGGGACTACGAGCAGCTGCGGTCCATCGCCGACGAGGTGGAGGCGATCCTGCTGTTCGACATGGCCCACGTGGCGGGCCTGGTGGCCGGCGGCGTGCACCCCAGCCCGGTGCCCTGGTGCGACGTGGTGACGTCGACCACCCACAAGACCCTGCGCGGCCCCCGCGGCGGCATCGTGCTGACGAAGAAGGACTTCTTCGCCCCGGTGCAGAAGATGAACTTCCCCGGCATCCAGGGCGGCCCCCTGATGCACGTGATCGCGGCGAAGGCGGTCTGCTTCCACGAGGCCCTGCAGCCGGAGTTCAAGACCTACGCCCAGGCCATGGTGGCCAACGCCAAGGCCCTGGCCGAGGCCCTGCTGGAGCAGGGCTTCCACCTGGTCTCCGGCGGCACCGACAACCACCTGCTGCTGGTCAACGTCAGCAACAAGGGCCTGACGGGCAAGGACATGGAGGAGCTGCTGGAGCAGGTGGGCATCACCGCCAACAAGAACACCGTACCCTTCGACAAGGAGAGCCCCTTCGTGACCAGCGGCATCCGCCTGGGCACGCCGGCGCTGACGACCCGGGGCATGGGCGCGGCCGAGATGCGGCGCATCGCCGGCATCATGGACCGGGCCGTGGAGCACCGCGGCGACCAGGACGCCCTGGACCGCCTGCGGGCCGAGGCGGCCGAGCTGAGCGCGGCCTTCCCCCTGTACCCGGACCTGGTCTAGGAGGCCCGCCGGTGAAGTGCCCGCGCTGCGGCAGCGACGAGGACAAGGTCATCGACAGCCGGGCCGTGCGTGACGGGCGGGCGGTCCGGCGCCGGCGCGAGTGCACCGCCTGCGGCGACCGCTACACCACCTACGAGGCGGTGGAGATGCGCCCCATCGTGGTGGTCAAGCGCAGCGGCGAGCGGGTGCCCTACGACCGCAGCAAGGTCATCCTGGGGGTGACCAAGGCCTGTGAGAAGCGGCCGGTGTCGCTCGAGGAGATCGAGATCATCGTCGACCGCGTGGAGCACGATCTGGCCAGCAGCGGCCGGCGCGAGGTGCCCAGCGCCACCATCGGCGCCCTGGTCCTGGACGTCCTGCACGAGGTGGACGACGTGGCCTACGTGCGCTTCGCCTCGGTGTACCACAGCTTCCAGCGGGTGGACGAGTTCGCCACCCTGCTGCGCGACCTGCAGGCGGAGCGGGAGGGACGCCGGTGAGCGGGCGCCCGGCCGACCAGCCCGAGGAGCTGGACGACGGCGCCGGCATGGGCCTGCTGGAACACCTGGAGGAGCTGCGTGCGGTCGTCATGCAGGCGGGCATCGCCGCGGTGGCGGCGACGATCCTCTGCTGGTTCTGGTCGGCGGACCTGCTCGAGTTCATGATCCGGCCCATCCGCGACGAGGGCATCTACTTCACCGCCCCCAACGAGGCCTTCATGGTGCGCCTGAAGATCTCGGCCGTGGCCGGGCTCTTCGTCATGGCGCCGTTCATCTTCTTCAAGATCTACGGGTTCGTCCTGCCGGGCCTGTACCGGCGCGAGCGCCGGGTGGTCACGCCGCTGCTGATCGCCACCACGGCGCTCTTCTACACCGGCGTGGCCTTCGCCTTCACGGTGGTGATCCCGGCGGTCATCACCTTCCTGCTGGGCTACGGCACCGAGCTGGTGCAGCCCCTGATCGGCGTGGGGCCCTACTTCGGGTTCGTCGCCCGGCTCTGCCTGGCCTTCGGGCTGGTCTTCGAGTTGCCGCTGCTGGTGCTGGGCCTCAGCGTCGCGGGCATCGTCGACCCGCGGATGTTGTTGCGCACGTGGCGTTTCGCCATCGTGGCGATCTTCGTCTGTTCGGCGATCCTGACCCCGCCCGACGTGGCCAGCCAGGTGATGATGGCCCTGCCGGTGCTGGTGCTCTACTTCGGTTCGGCCCTGGTCTCGCTGCTGGTGGTGCGCCGCCGCAGGAAACAGGATTGACACGGGCCCCTGTTTGGGAATTATTTGGGGAACCACCCGGAACCGGGACCGGCCGGCAGGTCGGGCCGGCAGGCCGGGGATTGCCTTTCACCGCGAGAGTGGGTCCCATGTCGATGCTGGATCGCGAGCGCGTCAAGCTCATCACCCTGCAGCAGAAGATCGCGCCCGCGCTCGCGGCCGTCGATGGCGAGTTCCGCCGCATCACCGACGGCGACAGCCCGCTGACCCGGGAGATCTGCGACCACATCCGCCAGGGCAAGAGCAAGCGTTTCCGGCCGACGCTGCTGCTGCTGGCCGCCCAGGACGGGGACGAGTTCCCGCCCGCTGCGATCACCGCCGCCGCCAGCGTCGAGCTCGTGCACACGGCGACTTTGGTCCATGACGACTTCATCGACGACGCCCTGACCCGGCGCGGCCTGCCCTCGGTGAACGTGAAGTACGGGCGCAGCGCGGCCCTCATCATGGGGGACTACCTGTACAGCAAGGCCCTGCACAACCTCTGCGCCGCGGGGTTGGACCACGCGGTCGAACTGCTGGCCCGCACCACCGTGCTGATGAGCGAGGCGGAGATGCTGCAGCTCGAGCACCGCTGGGACATGGACATCGCCGAGGAGCGCTACCTGCGCATCATCGACCAGAAGACGGCGTCGCTCATCGAGAACAGCTGCCGCATCGGCGCCTCGTTCAACGTGCGCCTGGCCGACCACGAGGACGCCTTCGGCGCCTTCGGCAACCGCACCGGCCGGGTGTTCCAGATCACCGACGACATCTTCGACTACCTTGGGGACGAGCGGCGCCTGGGCAAGCCCACCGGCCAGGACTGGGAGGAGGGGCGCATCACCCTGCCTTTGATCGCGGCCTGGCGGGCGGCGCCGGCGGCCGCACGGGCCCGCATCGCGGCGCTCGCGGCCGAGCGCGAGCCGGCCGTGCGGGCGGTCAGCTGGCCGGAGGTGCGGACCTTCGTCACCGACCACGGCGGCGTGGACTACGCCTTCGCCAAGGCCCGCGAGTTCGGCGAGGAGGCCAAGGCCGCCCTGGGCCCGGTGGCCTCCGGTCCCCAGAAGGACCTGCTCGCGGTGGCCGTCGAGTACGTCATCAACCGTCTGAACTGAACGTCGGGAAGGCAATGACCGAAACCAACGATCCCACGCCCCCGGCCGGCGCGCCCCAGGCGCCGCCCGCGACCACGATGCCCGACGATTCGCCGGCCTGGAAGCTGGCCGAGCGCGTCGCCTGGCGCCTGCTGGAGAAGGTCGCTGCCGACGTGGTGGTGCTGGACCTGCGCGGGCGCTCGGACGTCTGCGACTTCTTCGTCATCGCCACCGGACAATCGGACACCCAGGTGCGGGGCCTGGCCCGCTGGGTGCGCGACACCCAGCTGGACGACGGCCAGAAGGCCCGGGGCCAGGAGGGGCTGGACGACGGCAGCTGGGCCCTGCTGGACTTCTTCGACGTGGTGGTCCACGTCTTCCACCAGCGCACCCGCGACTACTTCCAGCTCGAGCGCCTGTGGGGCGACGCGCCGCGGTTGGACCTGGAGCCGGGCTGGTTCGCCGCCCACGGGGCGGCCGCACGCCACCCGGACCTGAACTTCACCACCGCCGCCGGCCCCGGCGGCGCGGAACGGGGATAGCACCGCCATGGTCGAGGATATCCTGCGCAAGGGGCTCTGGGCGGCCCTGGAAGCCTACGGCGTCTACGAGGAGGACCTGGAGATCCTCCTGGAGAAGCCCCGCGACCGCAGCCACGGCGACCTGAGCACCAACCTCGCCCTGGTGCTGGGCGGGCGCCTGGGCCGCAAGCCCCGCGAGCTGGCCGGGGAGGTCGCCGCCCGGGTGGATCTGCCCAAGGACGTGATCGAGTCGGTGGAGATCGCCGGCCCCGGCTTCATCAACTTCCGCCTCGCACGGCCCTACCAGGTCAAGCTGATGCTGGACGTCTGGCGGCCGGACGGCGCCTTGGCGGACATCCGGACCGGCGGCAACAAGCGCATCAACGTCGAGTTCATCAGCGCCAACCCCACCGGCCCGCTGAACGTGGTCTCGGCCCGGGCGGGCGCCTTCGGCATGACCCTGGTGCGGCTGCTGGAGGCCATCGGTTACGACGCCCACGCCGAGTACTACGTCAACGACGCGGGCCGCCAGGTGAACCTGCTGGGGGCCTCCCTGCGGGCCAACTACCTGCAGCTGGTGGGCGAGCCCGCGGAGTTCCCCGAGGGCGGCTACCAGGGCCGCTACCTGGAGATCATGGCCGCAGAGCTGCAGGAGCGGGACACCACGGTCATCAAGCGGGCCACCACCGCCTTCGACGACGAGAGCTTCCAGCGGGTGCGCGCCCCCGAGGGCAACGCGGAGGACTGGCGGCAGCTGCCCGCGGAGGAATCGATCCGCAGCTTCGCCAAGTACGCGCTGATGAAGATCCTCAGCTGGCAGCGGGAGACCTGCCGCCGCTTCGGCCTGCGCTTCGAGACCTGGTACTTCGAGTCCGAGCTGCACGAGACCAAGCGGGTGGAGCGGGCCCTGGACAGGCTGAAGAAGATGGACGCCACCTTCGAACAGGAGGGTGCGGTCTGGTTCCGCTCCACCGCCCACGGCGACGAGAAGGACCGGGTGCTGATGCGCGCGGACGGCGTGCCCACCTACTTCCTGGCGGACATCGCCTACCACTACCACAAGCACCAGCGCGGCTTCGAACACGCCATCGATTTCTGGGGCCCCGACCACCACGGCTACATCGCGCGCATGCAGGGGGCGATGGAAGCCCTGGGCATCGGCCGGGACTGGCTCGAGGTGCAGATCCTGCAGCACGTGACCTTCCTCGAGGGCGGCCGCAACATCCAGATGTCCAAGCGGCGGGGCCAGTTCGTGACCATGGACGCGCTGATCGACGAGGTGGGCGCCGACGTCGCCAAGTACATCTTCCTGACCCGCAAGCCCAACAGCCACCTGGATTTCGACCTCGACCTGGCCAAGGAGCAGTCGGACGAGAACCCGGTGATGAAGGTCAAGTACGCCCACGCGCGCATCTGCTCGCTGCTGGTCAAGGCGCAGGAGGCGGGGTTGCGTGTGGGCGAGCCCACGGCCGCCAGCCTGGCGCAGCTGGAGCACGAGGCCGAGTGGAATCTGGTGCGCGAGCTGGTCCGCCTGCCCCAGGTCATCGTCTCGGCGGCCCAGGCCCGCGAACCCCACCGCCTGACCGGCTACGTGGACGAGATCGCCGGCCTGTACAACCAGTTCTACAACCAGTGCAAGAAGATCCTCGAGCAGCAGGAGGGCCGCCG
>JBHEPC010000065.1:0-2707 GCA_046260475.1 Candidatus Krumholzibacteriia bacterium
GATCGGCGACGACATCTCGATCATGATCGTGGACATCCGGGGCGACCAGGTGCAGATCGGCATCGATGCACCCCGGTCGATCCCCGTGCACCGCCACGAGATCTACGAGGAGATCAAGAGCACGACCCTGGGCGCGGCAGCCTCCGAACCGGCCGACATGGAGAAATTGCGCCGCCGGATCCGCAAGGACGAGGAGCCCAAGGGTTGACGGGGGATTATTGAGGTCGTTTGTCAGGAAAGTCCGATAAGGCATTGTGCGGGGCCCGTTACGGGTCCCGCGATTTTTTTAAAGCAGGATGGAAAGGTGCTCAGGCCTGGCGGTCGAGACAGGCCAGGGAGCCGTAGGCCGAGGGGCCGGCGGGCTGGGCGCCCAGGCGGGCGTGGAAGGCCTGATCGGCCAGGGCGAAGACCTCGGCCGCCTTCTCCTGCAGGAGGCGGTCGCGCTCCTGCAGCTCCAGCAGCAGGGCCCGAGCATCGGCCCGGGCCGCGGCGTCGGCGGCGCGGTGGCAGTCCGCGAAGACCACCATGGCGTCGGCCCGCCGCACCAGCAGGGCCTCGCCGTGGGCGAGATCCTCGCCGGCCAGGGCCTCGTGCAGGTCACAGGTCAGGGCGATGGCGGCAGCAGCGGCTTCGGCGAGGTCCACGTCACACCGTCACGGAAAGGAGCCTGGCTTCGGAGGCGCCCCCCACGGCGTCGCGGTCCCGGGGGCCACCGGGTTCACCGTAACGGTTAGCAGGAACCGGGCCAGAGCCCGCCGCGGCCGCCGCCAGGCGCCGGGCGTTCTCGGCGCTGCCGGCGGGGATGGCCCGCCAGGCCTCCAGCAGGGGGGTCAGCACCTTGACGCAGTCGTCCAGGCGCCGGGCCTCCGGCGCCGCCAGCAGGGCCAGGTGCTCCCGGAACAGCCACTCGTAGAGGGACTCCAGGTTGGCCGCCACCTCGCCGCCGGCACGGTGGTCCAGGGCGCCGCGCAGCTCGGCAATGATGGTCTGGGAGTGCTGCACCAGGCGGTTGACCTCGCCGCGTTGGCCGCGGCCGAGGGCCTCGCCCGCCTGCTCGAGGTCGCGGATCGCACGCTCGTAGAGCATCACGATGATCTTCTCGGGGGACATGGTCCCGATGTCGGTCTCGCGGTAGCGCTGCGTGCCGTTGCCGTAGTACATCGTCGTTTCTCGTCTTTCGGGGCGAAGGCTAGAAGACCATCGTGCCCAGGTAGTTGCCCTGGGCCTGCAGCTGGGCGACCATCATCTCCATGGCGGTGAACTTCCGCTCCAGGGTCAGCTTGTAGCTCTCGGCGCTGCGCTCGTAGCGGCTGATCGTGTCGTCCGCGTTGCGGATCTTCCGGTTCAGCAGGTCCGTGGACATCTTGAAGACGCCCCCGGTGTTGTCGGTGAAGCCGTCGATGAGCTCGTCCAGCAGGGGCATCTTGCCCTCGTTGCCCTCCCGCTTGACGAACAGGTCGCGCACGCTGCCGAAGTTGGCCTTGAGGGCCGCGGCGAAGTCCTCCTCGTCGAACTTCAGCAGGCGGCCGCTCTTGTCGCGGGTGATGCCCACCAGCGAGAAGGTCGAGATGGAGCCCAGACCGCCCTCCAGCGGCTGGGAGAACGCGGACTCCAGCCGGCTGGCCACCGAGCGCAGGGAGGGGTTGTCGCGCAGGGCACCCTCGGCGCCGGTCTGCTCCTTGACGAAGGAGAAGACGCCGTTGTAGGCGTCCACCAGGCCCTTGACCAGCTCGGCGATGCCCTCCTGGTCGCGGGCGACCTCGACGAAGATCTGCTTGCCGGGCTCCTGGTCGCGCAGGTCGAAGGTCAGGCCGCTGACGGCGTCCTCGACCAGGTTGGACGAGGCGCTGACGGCCACGCCGTCGATCAGCATCTGGGCGTCGGCGGCCGCAGTGGTGGTGGACAGGACGGGTGGGATGCCGCCGGTCAGGCCGCTGAAGTCGGCGCTGAAGGCGCCGGCCGAACCGGCCTCGCCGCCGGACAGGACCAGGCGGTAGCCGCCGGTCTCGCTGCCGTCGTACAGCACCGAGGCGCCGACGCCGTCGATGTTGTCGTTGATCAGGTTCGCCAGGCTCTCGAGGTTGTTGTAGCCCACGAGGTCCAGCGTGTGGGTGGTGCCGTCGACGGTGATGGAGACGCTGCCCGAACCCACCGAGTCGAGCTTGGTGTCGTAGCCCTGGGACATGTCCTTCTGGGCCACGGCGCGGGACAGGACCTCGATGGTGTAGCTGCCGGGGGCGGCCTTGCTGTTGGCGGTGACCTGCAGCAGGTCCTCGTCGCTGGACGAGGCCTTCAGGGCGCTGAACTCGCCGGCGGTGTCGAGCTTGGCCGCGGCCTCCTGGAGGGCGGCCAGCTTGGACTTGAGGGTGCCCAGGGCGCTGATCTCCGCCTGGAAGCCCTTCTTGCGCGCCTGCAGGCGGTAGATGGGCTGCTTCTTGAGCTCCAGCAGCTGGGCGACGATGGTGCCGGTGTCCAGGCCCGTAGCCAGGCCGCCGAACGCGATGCTCATCGGGTTGCTCCCTTCGGGGCCTTGCCCCGGGGTCCGCGGTCCCTGCGTCTGTCCTGGCCCGCTTGCTCCGTCACGTGGCCTCGTCGATGATGATGCCCACCAGATCGTCCATTTTCTGGTTCAGGTTGAGGATTTTCTCGGGGGGGAACTGCTTGATCACCTCGCCCTGGGCGTCCTTGATCAGGATCACCGTCTTGT
>JBHEPC010000121.1:0-7709 GCA_046260475.1 Candidatus Krumholzibacteriia bacterium
GGCCTCGATCATCTCGATGATGAAGCAGGCGTTGCGGCCGTCCGGCTGCAGGCAGCAGCGGCAGGCGGCGGCGCCGTTGCGCCAGCGGCGGGTGAAGCGGTCGATGGCGTGGCCCTCGCCCAGCTGCTCGGTGCAGACGGCGCCGAAGCGGTCCACGAACTCCCCGGCCGCGTAGCGGCCCTCGATGACCCGCAGCAGCACGCTGCGCACCTGGCCCTGCTCGACGAAGACGCTGACGGCGGTCCGCCACTGGCGGTCCGCGTTCAGGTAGCCGTGGGTGCAGGGATACAGGTGGAAGCGGCCGTCGAAGGCGTCGATGACGCAGTCGTCGGCGTCCAGGCGGGTGCCCGCACCCGCGGTCCGGTCCCGCAGGCGCCGCCACAGCCCCGGGCGGCGCAGGCCGGCCCCGGTCCGGGCGTCCTCGGGCAGCGCCCCGCCCAGCTCCAGGGGGATGCCGTTGATGACGATACGCATCGGCTAACCGGTCTTTCCGGTCCCGCGCATCAGGGCAGGACCGCTGCCGCCTGGTCCGCCAGGGCGAACAGCTTTTCCGCAACCAGGGCCGCCGCGGCCGTGCGTCGGCGTCCCTGGATATCGGCATACAGTTCCTCGGCATAAGCCATCAAGGGGCCGGTGGCCAAGCCCGCGGTGACGGCCGCATGCCAGTAGCGGGCGGTCAGGGCCTCCAGGCGCAGCACGTCCGTGGCCAGGGTGCGGTTGGGGCAGGCCGCCAGCAGCACCACGGCGAACCCGGACGGCAGCCCGGCGACGGCCGCCGCCGCCCGCGGCCCTGGTTGGGACACACTCAATTTAGCACGCTGCAACAGGTTCTGCAGTTCCATGACCCGCCCCCCGGGCAGGTCAGGACCCAGTTCCAGGGCCAGGGGCTCGAGCCGGGCCAGCACCGCGGCCAGGTCCCGGAATTCGGCTGCGTCCAGCGGGGGCACGAGGAAGCCCCGGCCCATGGTGCTCGTCAGGAAGCCGTTGGCCTCCAGCCCCAGCATGGCCTCCCGCAGGGGCGTGCGGCTGATCCCCAGTTCGGCCGACAGCCGCGGCTCGTTCAGGCTCGCCCCGGCGGGCAGACGCCCGTCGAAGATGCGGTCGCGGATCTCCCGTTGCACCTGCGCCCGCAGCGGCTTGCGTTCGAACATGGCTCGTGGCGCCTCGTTGGGATGGGGACCAGCCGATCAGACCACGACGACCGAGTTCTCCGCGTCGGCGAAGCCGCTGGGGGCGTACTTGTCGGCCTCCCGGTCGTTCTCCCAGATCCGCCCGTCGATCAGGAAGCGGTAGCCGTACTCGCGGCCCGGCTCCAGGTCGAGGGTGATCTTGTACTCGCCGTTCTTGAGCCGTGTCATGGGCGTGGCCTGGGGATCCCAGCCGTTGAAGTCGCCCACCAGGGCGACCCGGGCGGCCGCCGACGCGGCGTCGGCCGGCAGCCGGAACGTGACCTTGCTGATCCCGCGGGTCTTCACATAGCGCTTCTGGAGGCTCATTTTTCCTCCTTGTGCCTCGGACTGACGATGATTCCGCCTGGTTCGCACCAAGGATAGGACGGAACCGCTCCCTCGCCACCCATTGACAGGATATTCGCATCGGGGCCCGGCCCCTGCAAGTCTTCAGAAAGGATCCCGGACCGGGGACTCATGGGGAACGACGGGGATCCCGAGGCACGCAGGCAGCGAAAAACTGCAAGACGCAGCGGGACAATTGCACGGAGAGGCTGAGCCATGAGTGAGATTCGCGAGCTCCTGAACATCGGCGGCGGGCAATTCGTCAGCCGGATGGATGTCAGCCCGGGCGTGCGCTCGGCCTGGCGGCTGATCTTCGAGGGCGAGACCGAAGAGGCGGAGAAGCGCTTCCGCAAGCTGGTCGCCGAGAACGGCAAGGACGCCGAGGCGCTGGCCGGCCTGGCCATCTGCGTGGCCGAGGCGGGCGGCCGCTTCGTCACTGCCGAGAAGCTGGCCCAGATGGCGGTCCGCATCGCCAAGCGCGGTCCCGCCGGCTACCTGGCCCTCGGCTTCATCCACATGCGGGCGTCGCGCCTGGAGGAAGGCTACGGCTTCCTCATGAAGGCGCAGAACCTCGCGCCGGAGGATCCGCGCCTGAAGGCCGGCCTGGTGTGGTACCAGCAGGAGCGTCCCCCGGTGATCATCGACCTGGCCAAGGAGCATCCCGTCAACCGGGCCCTGGGTTCGGCGCGGGACTTCCTGGACTCGCCGGCCCGCCGGGCGGCGGCGGCGGTGTTCCTGGGTGTGGGCATCTCCCTGACCCGCGCCCTGATGGCCTAGGTTCGCCCGCCGGCGCCGTCCCTACGCCTCCTCGGGGGCGGCGCCGGCACTCCTCAGACGCAGCCGCCGCCGCTCGGCTGCCGCAGCCTCCTGCTCCTTGCGCCGCGGGTCCTGCAGCCGCCGCTTCAACTCCGCGCTCACCGGCAGCACCATCAGCGCCGGCTCCCAGCCCACATCCTCGCCCGTGGCCGCATCGGCCAGGCGACCGCCGTGCACCGCGGCCGAAGCCTGGTCCAGGCGCAGGTGGCAGACGGCCTTCTCCATGGCCTGGTAGCGGCCCTCCCGCTCCGGGTCGGCGAACCGCCCGACCGGGCGCGCGAGCCGGGCCAGGTGGTAGTGGCTGGGGACGAAGGCGATGCCGTCCAGCTCGAGGCGCTCGCAGACCACGAACAGCACGGCGGCCGTGTCCCGCAGCAGCCCCATGCCCGGGTGCCGCTGGCCCGGCAACAGGGGCCGGTTCAGCTCGTAGCGGGCGCCGGCGTCCTGGATCAACAGCCACTCCACCGTCAGCATGGTCAGGCCCGGCAGCGCGGCGCGGTCGATGCGCAGACGGACCTCCAGCAGCACCAGCGGTTCGTGGTCGTCGCAGACGATGCGCAGCAGGTGGCCCAACGGATCGGCCAGGTCGAACTCCAGGCGCAGGTCCCGGTAGCCGCGGGCGCGCAACCGCTCCAGCAGGCCCGATTCCTCGAACGCCAGCTCGATCCCGTGGCGGGAGTAGCGGCCCAAATAGCGGGTCTCCTGGCCGCCCACGCTGCCTGCCACCTCCTCCGGGCTCAGGCCCCAGTCGTCCTGGGCGATCGGCGCGCCCCGCCCGCGGCCGCGCCGCGGGTCCTTCAGCAGGCGGCCCAGCTTGCGGTAGAAGTGGATGGGCAGCTCCAGGTCCACCGGCACCTCCAAGGCGTCGCTGCCGGTGATCAGCCAGGAGCAGAGGGCCGCACCGTGCCGCCAGGCCCGCGGGCCGTAGCCGCCGGCCAGGAGCACCACGACCGGGCAGCCACGCTCCCGGCGCACCAGGTCCAGCACGAAGCGGTCGCGGGCCAGCAGGCCGTCCAGGGTCACCTGCCAGTCCCCGAGATGGTCGTCCACCGAGGGGTCGGCCCCGGCCAGGTAGAACACCAGCCCGGGCCGGAACCCCGCCAGCACCGGCGGCAGGTGGGTGCGGACGGCGTCCAGGTAGGCCTCGTCCCCGACCCGGCTGCCCAACGCCACGCTGGTCGAAGCGACGGCCTCGGTGCTGCCCAGGTCCCGGTTGTGGATCGAGAAGGTGTGGACCGTGGGGTCGTCGGCGAAGATGGCGCGGGTGCCGTCCCCGTCGTGCAGGTCCAGGTCCACCACCAGGATGGGCGCGCCGAAGCCGCGCCGCCGCAGGGAAGCGATGGCCACCGCCACGTCGTTGAAGGCGCAGAAGCCGCTGCCCCGGTCCCGGTAGGCGTGGTGGAAGCCGCCGCCCAGGTTCACCGCCGGGTGGCCGGTCAGCAGGGCGTGCCGGGTGGCCCGCAGGGTGCCGCCGCACATCAGGCGCTGCACGGCCAGGAAGCGGTCCTGGGTCTCGCTGTCCACCGCCGTGCCCAGGATGGAGGTCACCGCGCCTTGGTCCTCCAGGGCGTGCAGGTAGGCCGGGTCGTGCACCAGGGCCAGGCGCTTGAGCGAGACGGGTCGCGGCCGCCGCAGCATGCCCCGGCGCAGCAGCCGCCGGCGCTGCAGGTACGAGACGATGCGCGCGGGGCGCTCCGGATCGTAGGGGCCGACGGCGACGGAGGCGCCGTAGCCGTCGTGGATCACGAAGCGGGGGCCGGGGCGCTCGAAGCGCTCGTCCAGCCAGATGCGCAGGCGGTGCAGCATGGCCGAACCGTGGGGCATGGCCCGAGCGCGGTCAAGGGGATCATGAGCGCATCATCGGCCATGACTCAGATGCTGAACCACCACGAAATCTTGGCCAGGAAGCTGTTCTCCGGCTCGGTCCCGAACGGATACCCGAAGTCGCCGCCGTTCGCCCAGGCCTTGGCGTCCGCCTGGCCGAACCCGTCCTCGTACCGCTGCTTGGCGTGGGTCCAGACCAGGAACACCGTCGAGCCCGGCCGGTACTCCCAGCGGTAGACCACGTTCAGGTTCACGGCGCCGAACTCGAAGTCGTAGGCCGCGGCATCCAGCGCATAGGGCCGCAGGTCGTAGCTGTCGGCGGCGGCCAGCCAGCGCGGGTCGCTGTAGTCGCCGTGGGTCAAAAAGGGCTGGAAGTAGACCTGCAGCGAGTGGTCGCGATCGAACAGGACGCTGCTGCGCAGGGTCAGGTCCCAGGTCGTGCGGGCCAGGCGGCCGAAGACGTAGTCCACGCCCCCGATGCCCGTCACGCCGGGCTGCGCGCCGTCGTTGGCGAGGTTGGCCATCCAGTGGGCGTCGTGCCGCTCGGCGCTGAAGCCCAGCCCCAGCGAGTGCAGGAAGTGCTGGCTCTGGTTCCAGACCAGCCGGGCCTCCACCTCGTGCACGCGGGTGCCGGTGCCGCTCCAGTCGTACTCGTACTCCACGCCGACGGACCAGGGCTTGCGCCAGTCGGTGCTGAGCTCCGCGGCCGCGGCGTTCCAGGCCGGTTCGGTCATCAGCGGGCCCGGCCGCCCGGCGAAGCGCCGCGTCTCGTACCTGCTGGTTCCCGCGAAGGAGTGGCCCAGGAAGATCCAGCCCTGGTGGCGGCTCTCGCGCAGCTGACCGTTGGCGCTGAGGTGGACCCCGGCGCCCTGGCGGTGGCCCGCGCCGTAGCGCCAGGCCTCGTCCCCGGTCCCGGTGTCGTAGCCGGCGTTGCCCGCGTACAGCCAGCTGGCGCGGCCGTCGATGCCGACGCGGGCGCTGCTGAAAGCGCTGCCCCGGCCGTCGTCGTTGTAGACCCAGGCCAGGTCGCCGCTGAGCACCTTCTCGTCCGCGGCGGCGAGGTAGCCCATGTCGTTGGGGTCCAGCTTGTCGCTTTCGAAATATCCCGCCGCGCCGCCGCGCCAGGTGCCCGCCTGTTTGCGCACGGTCAGCCGGCCGCCCGTGCCATGGCTGGCTGCCGCCGCGGCCGCGGGGTCCAGCGGGTCGCCGTGGGGATCGACGATCGTGCCCACGGCCGCCGCGTGCACCCGGTACATGCGGTCGGCGAACTGCAGGGTCAGGTCGGCGCCCCCGGAGTAGGCGTCGCGCCGAAAGCGGGGATCGCCCGCCGCGGCGAAGCTGCCGGCGTCCCGCTTGACCGCCGTGCCCATGACGAACACGCTGTGGTTGCCCTCGGCGAACGCCTTGCCCGTGCGCACCAGTCCCCAGTAGGCCTGCCGGGACCCGCCCACGAAGGGGTTGTGGGTCTTGCCCGGCACGGCCACGTCCGTGGCCGCGGCCAGGGCCGCGACCGAGACGTCGCCGCCCAGCTTGCCGGTCAGCTTGGCGGCGGCGCGGATGCGGGCGTCCGGATCGCCGGTGCCGATGCGCCGCGAGTGGAAGAGATTGAAGTCCGGATGCTGGAACGAGCGCGCCCCCTCGACGAAGAAGGGGCGCTTCTCCGCGTAGAAGGTCTCGAAGGGGGAGAGGTTCAGGGTGGCCGGGTCGGCCTCGACCTGCCCGAAGTCGGGCTGGATGGTGGCGTTGAGGGTGGTGTTGGCGGTCAGGCCGTACTTGAAGTCGGCCCCGAGGTTGAAGTCGTGCCGCCAGGCGTCGCCGTCGCCGGCGGCGGCGGGATCGACGTGGCCGCTGACCACGTAGGGCAGCACCTCCAGCTTGCGCGGGTTGCCCACGCCGGCGAGCCCGGTCAGGCTGCCCCAGCGGCTGACGAAGCCGCCCTGGTCCCGTTCCCACAGCACCCAGCCGGTGTCCTCGCCGCGGCCGTGCAGCCAGCGGTAGATCTGCAGGCCCCAGGTCATCGACGGCGCGGGTGCGAAGCGGATCTGGGCGAAGGGGATGCGCATCTCCACGTACCAGCCGCGTTCGTCCCGGGAGACCTCGGCCTCCCAGACCGCGTTCCAGTCGTTGTCGCGGTTGCCGTCGTCGAAGAGGTAGGCGTCCTGCTGCACCCCCAGGGCGTTGACCCGGAAGTTGTAGCCGGTGGTGCGGTCGCGGTAGGGATCGAGGTAGAAGCTGACGACGTCCGAGGCCTGGATCTCGTCGCGCCGGCTGAGGTAGGCCGCCACGTTGGCCGTGTCGTCCTCCCAGCAGGCCACGCCCACGTACAGGGCGTCGTCGTCGTAAAGGATCTTGAAGGTGGTCTTCACCGAGGCCTCGGCGAAGCGGTCCGGGTCGGCCCGGCGGAAACCCCAGCCGGTCTGGGCCTCGTCCCAGGCGGGTTCGTCCAGACGGCCGTCCAGGTGGACGGCGCCCGTAGCGACGCGGTGGGCCTGCAGGGTGGGCAGGGGGGTCAGGGTGCCGTTGCTCGTCTGGGCGTGCCGGGGTCCGCCCCCCGTCGGGGCGAAACTGGGCACCGTGGCCCCGGCGGGGCTCGTTCCGGCCAGGACCAGGACAAGGACGAGGGCCAAGGTGCAAGGCGACCGGAACGGGCCGGGCAGCGCACGGGTCGGGTAGCGGAGCATGGGGCCTCTCCCGGGACGGCGGGCGTGAGCCGCCGGCGAGGGGTGGGGGTGCAAAGCACGTTGCCGCCAATTACGCAGATGAAGGCCCCGGGTTCCAGTGGCAATCGGCAGGATCGGCTACGGGGCTCCCGGCGGCGGCGGCCACACCCAGCACACCCCGGTGGACATGACCTGTGCGAAGCGGTCCCCGCGGGCGACGACCGCGTCCCACTCCGCGGCCGTGTAGACGAGGATCTCCGCGGGCACCGGCAGGCCGGTCAGGTCCCAAGCGCGGCCGCGGGCGGGGAAGGGCCGATCGCTCCGGGCGACCACCGCCACCAGGTCCAGGTCGCTGCCCACGCCCCAGTCGCCGGTGGCGTAGGACCCGAAGTAGCCCAGCCGCCGCAGGTCCGGACGCGCGGCCGCCGCGGCCACCGCCCAGGCGCGCGCCGCGGTGTCCACCGTGTCACGGTCCGGCCATCTCAGCACGGACGAAAGCAAGGATCTGACCGGCATGTTCGAGGGCCTCGCTGCTCTGGAGGCGGCCGTAGTGCTCGAACGGCGCGCCTTCGGGGTGGCCGTTGGGGTAGCGGCTCGCGACGTAGAAGTTGTCCAGGACCATCCCGCGGTCGACCAGGTCGGCCGGCGGCGCCGCCGGCAATTCCCGCAGCAGGCGCGCCACCACGTGACCCCAGGCCTCCTGGCCCTGCCACAGGTGCAGGGCCTTGACGGCCTTCTCGGCGGCCTGCTGGGCCGCGAAGCAGGCCCACTCGTGGCTGCCGTTGGCCTGGGCCAGGCGGGCCAGGCCGACGTCCTTCTCCGCCTGCGCGAACCAATCCCGGGCGCGGTTGGCCATGGACTTCTCCCCGTTGGGGTGCTCAGCCATGATACCTCC
>JBHEPC010000293.1:0-3454 GCA_046260475.1 Candidatus Krumholzibacteriia bacterium
CCTACCAGCTGCTGAGCGCCCTGCCCGAGGACTGGGACCCCAACACCATCACCGGCAAGCAGGCGGACTTCCGCTTCCTGGTCTCGGCGGGGCCGTTCCTGAAGCTGGAACCGGACGACCAGCTCGAGTTCCAGGTGGGCATGGTCGTGGGGCCGGGTCTGGGCACCGCCGACGGCACCCCGGGCCTGCTGGCCCATTGTGCCGAGGCCGCCCTGACCTGGTACGGCATCTGGATCGACCAGATCCGCGGCGTGGTCAACGATGCGGGCCAGACCATCAACCCGGGCCAGCTGGGCCGGGAGACCATCCTCTGCCGCGAGGACTTCGACACCGGGGCTCCGGACAACCCCTTCGACACGTTCTTTCCCGATTACATGGACGCCTCCTGCGTGGACGGCCAATGGCTGCTGGCCCAGGACCGCGTGACCGACGAGGATCGCTTCCAGTACGACGGCAAGACCTGCGCCATGTTCAATCTGGACAACTGCTTCGAGTGCGCGCGGCAGCTGGGCCGCTACTGCGGCCCCGCCGAGTTCGAGAACGGCGACTGGCAGTGCAACATCCCCGGCGGCAATGAGAACGGCTGCACCGGCATCGACGGCATGGACACCCAGCTGAACTGGCTGGTGGGCATGGCGCCGCCGCCGCCGGGCCTGCGCCTGTGGGCGGCCGACAGCCGGGTCCACGTCTTCTGGGACGACCAGCCCGAGCACACGCCGGACATCCGCCTGCAGCGGGTGGACTTCGAGTCCTACCGGGTCTGGCGCGCCGACAACTGGGAGCGGCCCTTCGGCTCCTCCCTGGCCAACGGCCCCGAGAGCAACCTGTGGCAGCTGATCGCCGAGTACGACGTGGTCAACGACTACATCAGCTACCGGACCATCGACAACGTCACCTACTACGACACCATCCCGCTGGGGTTGAACACGGGCCTCGAGACCGTCGAGTACACGCCCGTCATCCTGGCCGACCCCCGCTACGCCGGCCTGGCGGAGGCCATGCAGCAGGTGGTGGACGCCGATCCCACCAACATCTACGGCGAGCGTCCGTTCCTCTTCAGCCCCCAAGGCGAGCTGAAGGAGGAGTTCGCGGTGCTGGGGCCGTGGCAGACCGCGGAAGCGGCCCTGGACACATTCTGGGCGGTCGCCTACCGGGCTCCCGACCCGGAGAGCGGCGTGCAGGAGAAGCGCGCCCACCGCTTCTACGAGTACGTGGACCGGGACATCCACAACGGTTTCATCTACTTCTATTCGGTGACGTCAGCGGACCACGTGCTCCTGCCGGAGGGCAACGCGCCGGGCATCAACGGCCCGGCGGGTCCCGGCCTGGTGGGCGACCCGGGGTCGTCCTTCGCGGACACGCAGCCGGGGACCGAGGCGCAGACCGCCGAGGAGCGGGAGCGCTTCGGCACCAACATCTACGTCTACCCGAATCCGGCGACGCGCGACGCCCTGGCCGAGTATCAGCAGCTGTTCCCCAGCGGCGAGGATCCCACCGGCGTCCGGGTGACCTTCACCAACCTGCCCATGGCCCGCAACACCATCAAGATCTACACGGTGGCGGGGGACCTGGTGCAGACCATCGACCACGACGGCACCATGGGGTCCGGGCACGTGAGCTGGAACCTGATGAGCCGCAACGGGCAGGAGATCGTCAGTGGTGTCTACCTCTATTCGGTGCAGGCGGACGACGACCGCTTCGAAGACCATGTCGGCAAATTCGTGGTGGTCCGGTAGGCAGGCGACAAGCAGGGGCAGGCAAGCTCAACTCCGTCCGCGGACGGATCTGGAGGTTTCCATGAAGCGCATCGCTATTCTGACCACCATCCTCCTGGCCCTGCCGGGGCTGGCCTTCGGGGCCGGCTTCGCCAAGGTCGGCACCTTCGGTGGTCAGGAACTCAAGATCGGCGTGAGCGCCCGCGCGACCGGCATGGGGTCGGCCTTCACGGGCGTCGCCGACGACGCCAGCTCGGTCTTCTGGAACGCGGGCGGGCTGGTCAACGTGGTCGGCAACGAGGTCTCGGTCAACCACGTGGTCTGGGCGGCCGACACCAAGCTCAGCACCGCAATCCTGGCCTTCAACCCGCGCTCGATCCCGGGCACCTTCGCGGTCTCGGTGCGGTCCTTCTGGATGGACCCGCAGCTGGAGCGCACGGCCTACAATCCCGAGGGCACCGGCCGGACCTTCGACGCGGGCACCACGACCTTCGGCCTGAGCTACGCGCGGTTCTTCACCGACAAGTTCTCGGCGGGCGTGACGCTGAACTACCTGCACATGGGCCTGGCCGAGACCGCCGTCAACACCGGCGCGCTGGACTTCGGCATCATGTACCGCATCGGCATCAAGGACCTGAAGCTGGGCATGACCATCCAGAACCTGGGCGGCAAGTTCACCTTCGACGAGCGCGAGTCCAAGCTGCCGGTACTGTTCAAGGTGGGCACCAGCTTCAACGCCCTGCGCAACGAGCGCCAGCGCCTGACCTGCGCGCTGGAGTTCCAGCACCCGGCGGACAACGTCGAGCGCGCCAACGCGGGCCTGGAGTGGGCGCTGAACGAGCTGTTCTTCGCCCGCGGCGGCTACCACATCAACTACGACACCGACGGCCTGGCCTTCGGCTTCGGCGCCGCCCTCAGGACGGGCGAGTCCACCCGGATGCAGGCTGACTACAGCGCCGTGGACATGGCGGCCCTGGGCTACGTCCACCGCTTCACGGTCTCGATCGTCTACTAGGTTCGGATTCCTCCAGATCCGGCCCTGGCCCCCGAGCCGCCCCGCCTGCGCGGGGCGGCTCGTCTTTTGGCCCCGGATGCCTTTGGCGCTGGCCAAGGCGCCGGATTTTCCGTACCATCACAGGACGCCGGCTTGGCCGGCACCGGTCGAGGGGGATCGGTAGGCACCTGCAGCAAAGGCCTCGTCATGGCACGGATCTCCTGCCGCCAGTCCGCGCCCGTGCGCGTCATCCTGTTCGTCCTGTTCCTGCTGCTGCCGGGAGTCGCGTCCGCCGTGATGCGGCCGCTGGACGGGGTGGGCAACTTCGCCAGTTCGGTGGACGTGGTCAACCGCTGGCGGGGCGAGGACGTCCTGGACGTGCTCGTGCTGGTGGAGGTGGCCAACGCCGACCTGGCCTACCTCGAGACCGACCGCGGCCTGCAGGGCCGCCTGCGGGTGGAGGTGGTGCTGGAGTCCCCGGACGGACGCACCGTCGCCGAGAAGCGGCCCCTGCGCACCCCCCTGCTGACGGCCACGGAGGCGGCCAGCCCCACCCTCTTCCAGGTCTTCGGCGTGGTGCTGGAGAACGTGCCCTTCCGCAGCGGGCGCATCCGCTGCGCCGTCTACGACGTCAACCAGCGGCGGGAGGGCCTGCTGCACCAGATGCGCAAGGAGAGCCGGGTGAGCGCCGCCGCCGGGGCCTGGGCGGCGGACGACGGCCCGCGTGCGCCCGCGGGCACGGCGG
>JBHEPC010000140.1:0-6598 GCA_046260475.1 Candidatus Krumholzibacteriia bacterium
CGTTCTCCGGCTGCAGCTCGATCCTGCCGGCGCGCAGGCGCAGGCGCTTGACCGTGGCCTCGTCCCGGACGAGGGCCACGACGATCTCCCCGTCGCGGGCGGTGTCCTGGCGGCGGACGATCACCAGGTCGTCCGGCAGGAAGCCCGCGCCGGTCATGCTCTCGCCCTGCACGACCAGGGCAAAGAGTTCGTGTTCGCCCATGGCGCCATCGACCGGAATCCACCCGTCGGGGTCCTCGATCGCCTCGCTCAGGGCGCCGGCCTGGATCCGGCCCAGCTTCGGCACCAGGCGCAGCGGGCCGGGAGCACCCGGCCCACCCGGACCACCGGAAGGCAGGCGATACCCCCGGGCGCGGCCCGGCGCCTTGGCCAGCAGCCCCGCCGCCACCAGGGCCTCCAGGTGCTGCCGCGCCGACTCGACGGCCCGGAACCCGCAGTGCGCCTGCACCTCGCGCACCGTGGGCGGCGCGCCCGCGGCGATGGACCGGCGCACGAAATCCAGGATCCCGCGGCGGGTGCTGTCGGCGGAGGTGCGGGCCATGGCGGGCTCCCTTCCGGTCGGGGCCGGGGTTGACGGCGGCTATGTTCCGACCACCATTAAACAGACATTTGTCTGTTTAGTCAAGGGGAAAAACGAAAATATGGCGAATAAAAATGAATGACAGGCGCGCGCACCCCTGTTCCTGGTCGCGACCCTGGTTCTCGCCGCAACCGCATCCGGAGGTGATGCCGACAAGACCCGCGACAGCTTCAACCGGCAGCTTGCGCCCGCCCCCGGCAAGGCGCAGCAGTTCGTCCCGTGCTATCATCCCCGCCCTGGGCCCGAGTTCACGAAAGGAAACCGCGCCATGCCCCCAAACCGGATCCTCGCCCTGCCGCTGCTGGTCCTGCCGGCCCTGCTGCTGTCCGGCTGCGCCGGCACCCCCGCCCATCAGGGCGACGACCCCGCCGAGGTGGCCCGCACCTCCCTGACGGCCGTGGGCGACGAGGCACCCCTGTTCACCGCCCCGCTCCTGGGCGGCGGCACCTTCGACCTGGCCGCCCACCGGGGCGAGGTGGTGCTGGTGAACCTCTTCGCCACCTGGTGCCCGCCCTGCATCGCCGAGATGCCGCGCCTGCAGGCCGAGGTCCGGGAGCGCTTCGGGGACGACGGTTTCGCCATGGTCTCGGTGGCGCGGGAAGAAGGCGCCGACGTGGTGGCGCCCTTCGTGCGCAAGCACGGGGCAAGCTGGCCCTTCGCCCTGGACACCGACCGCAGCGTGTTCGCGAAGTACGCGGAGGCCTTCATCCCCCGCAGCTACGTGCTGGACCGCGCGGGGTGCATCGTCTTCCAGTCCCAGGGCTACGAGGAGGCGGAGTTCGCCCGCATGGTCGAGGTCATCGCCGCCGAGCTGGCCCGGCCCGTGCCCTAGCCGCAGCCGCCCGCGTCAGCGCCGCCCGTCGTCCAGCTCGCGCATGCGGCGCAGGATGCCCAGGGGCGATTCGTGGGCCGCCGCGTCCATCAGCTCCTGCAGCCGCCGCTGCTGGCTCTCCTCCAGCGCCGCGAACTTGCGGCGCAAGCGCTGGGCGTAGGCGTCGCGCAGCACCTCCAGCAGCTGGTCCATCCCGGCGGGCTTGGCCAGGTAGCCGAAGGCGCCCAGCTTGGCGCACTCGACGGCGCTGCCCAGGGAGCCGTGGGCGGTCAAGATGATGACCTCGAGGAATTCGTGGGCGGCCTTCAGGCGTCCCAGCAGCTCCTGGCCGTCCATGCCCGGCATCTTCAGGTCCACCAGGGCCAGGTCGAAGCGGTCGTCGGCGCACAGGGCCAGGGCCTCCTCGCCCCCCGTCGCGGTGGCCACGGCGAACCCGCGCAGCTCCAGCCGCTCCTTCAACGCGGCGAGGAAGGGCTCCTCGTCGTCCACGACCAGCAACCGGATGGGATCGTCCATCTCGCCGCCTCCCTCAGGCTCCCAGACCCAGCCAGCGCCAGTAGCCCAGGAACGTCCAGCCCCACAGCACGACGAAGCTCAGGATCCAGACCACGAAGCCGTGCCGCAGGAAATCGGTCCGCGTCACCAGCTGGCGGCCGGTCTGCGGATCCCTGCAGAGAATGTACACCAACGCGCTCGCGGGCGTGCCGATGATCAGCAGATGGGCGAACGACGAGGCGAACGAGGTGGCGAAGCCCAGCGTCCAGGGATGCACGCCCGCGGCCTTGGCCATGGGCACGGTGATGGGACCCAAAGCCGCCACGGTGGCGCCGTCGCTCATGAAGTTCGTGGCCACGCCGGCGGCGAGGCTGACGACCATGGGCAGGAACCGCTCATCGAGCAGGCCCGCGGGCACCAGCTCCAGGAACCCCCGGGCCAGGTACAGCGCCCCGCCGGACTCGGCCAGACCGCGGCCCAGCGCGCTGGCGCCGCCGTAGAGGAAGACCACGTCCCACGGCACCTTCGTCACGTCCCGCCAGTCGGCCACCCCCAGCAGGTTCAGCAGCACCAGGCCGGCCAGCACGGGCCCGCCCATGCCCAGGCGCTCGCCCCCCAGCAGCCAACCGGCCACCACCGCCAGGGAGACCGCCGCCGTCAGCTTCTCCTCCCGGGTCACGGGCCCGATGCGCTCGCTCTCCTGCCGGGCCACGCCCGCGGCGTCCAGCCCGCCGGCGGGCAGCCGGCGCCGGAACACCACGAAGAAGTACGCGCCCAGCACGAGCGAGGCCACGGGCACGAAGGGCATCCCGTAGCGCATCCATTCCAGGAAGGTCGGCGCCTTCCCGTAGTCGGAGAGGATGCCCACCATGATGGCGTTGCGCCCCCCGGCGGCGGGCGGGCCGGGTCCGCCCAGGTTGGAGGCGTAGCAGACCAGCAGCGCGAAGAGCACCAGCACCGGCCGCAGGTCCTGGTCCTTTTCGCGGGGCAGGCCGCGCCAGATCATCAGGAACATGGGCATCACCAGGGTGACCAGGATGGTCTCGCTGATGAACGAGCAGGCCAGGGCGAACATGGGCAGGAAGACGAACATCAGCGTCGCCGGCCCCCGCACCGGTCGCAGCAGCAGCATGGCGACGCGCTTGTCCAGGCCGGTGCGGGTCATCACCCGCGACAGGGCCAGCACGCCGAAGATGAACACGACCGCGTCCTTGACGAACGACTGGGCGATGGCGTCGGGGCGCATCACCCCGCCCGCGTACATCACCACCGCCACCAGCAGCGCGGTCGCGCCGATGGGCACCGCCCCGGTGGCCCAGAACAGCGCGGCCACGGCGATCAGGGCGATCATCAGCTGGGTGCGGCCGGCCGCCCGCCGCGCCAGGTCCGGCGCACCCGGCGCCAGCCCCGCCGGCCGATGGCGGGCGACGTAGTGGTCGGCGATGGTCGCGCCGGCGGCCAGCTCGCGGTAGGAGGAGTAGCCGGCGATGGGATCGCCGGCCGGGTCGGCGCCCTTGGGCGTGCCCAGCAGGTCCACCAGGGCCCCCGGCGGCGGCAGCACCGCGGCCAGCACCAGGGCGGCCAGCCCGCCGAGGATCACCCCCAGCATCACCGCACGCCGGCTCGGCCGCAGCGAGGGCGGCGCGCGTCGCTTGTCCCGCTGCAGGGGCGTATCGCGGCGCGCCAGGGCGTGGGCGTGCTCGCGGTCGGCCTCCCACAGCACGCGTTCCAGCTCGGCCAGCGGCACCGGCTTGGCCAAAAAGCGGAACGCGCCCTGCCGGCCCAGGGTGGCCGCGCGGTCCACGCTGCCGTGGGCCGTCAGCATCACCACCGGCACCTCGGGCCGGTACCGCCGCAGCTCCTGCAGCGTGGCCGCCCCGTCCATGCCCGGCATCACGTAGTCCAGCACGACCACGTCCAGGTCGCGGTCGGCCCGCGCCACGTGCAGGGCCTCCTCGCCGGACGCCGCCTGCACGACCTCGAAGCCGCGCAGCCCCAGCCGCTCGGCGAGGGAACTGCGGAAGCCCTCCTCGTCGTCGACCAGCAGCACGCGGGGTCGGCCCGGGCGCAGTTCGCGGTCCATGTTCACCTCCTGGTCGGCAGCTCGACGGTGAACGTGCTGCCCTGGCCGGGGCTGCTGGCCACCGACAGCCGGCCGCCCAGCCCCTCGACGATGCCGTAGCTGACGCTCAGGCCCAGGCCCGTGCCCTTGCCCGGCTCCTTGGTCGTGAAGAACGGCAGGAACACCCGCTCGAGCTGCGCGGTGGTCATGCCGACGCCGGTGTCGGCGATCTCGAGGCAAAACCGCTCGCCCTGCCCGCGGGTGCGCACGGTCACGGTGCCGCCGTCCGGCATGGCGTCGATGGCGTTCTTCAGCAGGTTCAGCAGCACCTGGCGCAGCTGGTCCGGGTCGGTGACCACCGGCCCCAGCCGGGGATCGTAGTCGCGCACCACGTCCACCCCCGCGCCCTCCAGGCCGCTCTTGAGGATACCGTCCAGGAGCTCGTCCGCCAGGGCGTGGGGATCGCGCTCCACCAGGCGCACGTCGCCCCGGCGCACGAAGCCCAGCAGCCGGCGCGTGATGCCGCTGGCCCGGCCCACGGCGGCCTCGATGGCCTCAAGGTGGCCCAGGAGCACCGCCGGCGCGGCCTCGCGGCCGAAGCGCGGGTCGAGCAGGTCCTTGATCAGCCCCGCCTTCTCGGCCACCACGGCCAGCGGGTTGTTCACCTCGTGGGCGATGCCCGCCGCGAGCTCGCCCACCGAGGCCAGGCGCGCCGCGTGCACGAGCTGGCGCATCAGCTCCTGCTCCTTGCGCAGGGCCGCGAACTGCTGCCGCGCCACCCAGCGCGCCTGCAGCCCGATCACCAGCCCACCCAGCAGGCAGAACAGCGCCGTCACCAGCCACAGGTTGGTGGCGATGCCCGCCAGCAGGCCCCGCCCGGCCGGGTCCGGCGTGGTGGCCGCCGCCTCCAGGGCCGCCAGGTGCGCCGCCGTGGTCTCGGGTGAGATCACCGCGCGCAGGATGCGCGTCGTCCCCGCCGGCTCCAGCTTCACCGCCATGGTGTAGTGGGGCTGGCCGCGGAAGCCCGGGTAGACGTCGGTGAT
Organism: Candidatus Krumholzibacteriia bacterium; assembly: GCA_046260475.1. Classification (GTDB taxonomy): domain Bacteria; phylum Krumholzibacteriota; class Krumholzibacteriia; order LZORAL124-64-63; family LZORAL124-64-63; genus JACZKN01. The sequence continues at coordinate 5,013 of JBHEPC010000140.1, forward strand.
GACGTGGGAGGCCTCGCCCGCCAGCAGGCGCACGAACCACTCCTGCTGGTCGTAGCGGCGCTCGCTCAGCTCCGGCAACGGCCCGGCGTAGGCCAGCACGCGGCCGGTGCCGTCGAAGACGGCCAGGTCGACGAACGCGGGGCTGGCCTGGCGCAGCTGGGCCAGGTTGCGCTCGACCCCGGCGCTGTCGGGGTCAAGCAGCGCGCGCGGGTCGTCGGTCAGGCCCGTCAGGTTCAGCAGCCGGTCGCCCAGGAAGAGGTCCAGCATCGCCGCCTGGTGCTCGGCCATCGCCTGCAGGTGCCGGCGCTCGGCGTCCCTGGCCACCAGCCGGTACTGGAGGTGGAAGAAGACCGTCAGCAGCAGCAGGGGGACGAAATAGAGGAAGATCAGGCGCAGCAGGGCGTGGCGCAGCAGGGCGCGGTAGACCACATCCCGGCCCCACTCGGGGCGCGCCTTGGCGGCGCGGGGGTCCACTTGGCCGGTTCCTGTCAAGCCGGTCTCCTTGTGGCGGATCCCCAGGACCGTCCCGGGTCCCGTCAGGATACACCGGAATCGCGACGGTGCGAAAGCGATTCGCCGGGTCGATGCCTTTACCTCCCGCCGCCGAAACCGTATCGTCAGGAATGCCGCCGATCCCCAGCCCAGGAGGGTCTCATGCGCTCGCTCATGCTGCTGTCCCTGACGCTGCTGCTCGCCCCCGCAGCGCCCGCCCTCGCCGGAATTCCCGACCTGCAGAACGCCATCGGCCTGTACACGGCGATCCCGAACGACCTGGAAGACGCGGCCGACCTGGCCGCCTACGAAGGGGGGACCGGCACGTTCTCGGCCTACGTGGTCCTGACCAACCCCTGGAACGACAACACCGGCGCGCCCATCGACCGGGTCGGCGGCTTCGAGTTCCGCCTGGAGCTGCCGGCGAACGTCTTCCTGCTGGACGCCGCGCTGCCCACCGCCTGCATCAACTTCATGTCGACGCCCAACTTCTTCGTCGGGGCGGACATCCCCGTCTCGGGCGACGCCGCGGCCCTGGTGAGCCTGACCCTGGGCGAGTTCACCGGCACCGGAGGCGGCGTGCTGCTGGCGCCGGTCTCCTCGACGCCGTCGATCCCCGGTTCCCTGGCGGTGGCCGACTACGAGGACGAGTTCTCCCTCTCGGTCGCGGTGCCGTCGTCGGGCAGCCTCGCCTCGCCGGTGTTCTGCATCTTCTGCCGCCAGTACGACGAGCCTTCCACCTGGGGCGGGGTCAAGACCCTGTTCCGGTAGCTGCGCGGGCGCGGTGTCAGGGCAGCGGCCCGTCGTGGCACACGGCGCACCCGACCGTCGTGCCCGAAGGCCACCAGGACCGCAACTTACAATTTAACAAGTACTTAATGGAAATTTAAGAGGCTGGCATCCATTATTGACCGGGCTCTCTCATCAGGTTTGGCCGGGGCCCCTGATCGCCACGCGGCCAGAAGAGCAATCCCCCCGTTCTTCTGGCCGGATCGTAATGATATACAAAGGACCCGGATTTTGTCCACAATATTCGGCGCGAACGGCGTTCACGGCGGCTGCGCAGATGACGGAATGCAATTGAACACTGGCGT
>JBHEPC010000203.1:0-2929 GCA_046260475.1 Candidatus Krumholzibacteriia bacterium
CGCTGTCCAGGGCCGCGGCGAAGTAGGCCGGCTTGTAGGCGGGGATCAGCACGCTCACCAGGGGCTCGGGCGGTGCCTCGCGCTGCGGCACCGTCAGCACCGCCCGGCCGGCGACGTAGCGCACGTAGGCGGTGAAGCCGCAGGACCAGGCCGCCCTTTCCAACTCGTCGCGGGGGTACTGGTCGTCCTCCGGACCCACGGCCACGGCCAGGGTGCCGCCCGGGCGCAGCAGGCGGCGGGCCTGGCGCAGCTGGGCGCGGCGCAGGCGCTCGGGAATGTGGGCCAGGCGCTCGCTAGCCAGCACCATGGCTTCCACACAGCCGCCGGGCAGCGGCAACGTACCCTCGGCCCGCACCGGGACCGCCACGCCGCAGGGCAGGGACAGGGTCGCGGTGGGGAAGCGGTCGGGTCCGGACAGGGTCAGGCGCAGAATGGTCTCGCGGCCGCTCATGGGCATACCTCCGGTGCGGGGCGGCGGGCCAGGGCGGTTGCCACTTCGGGACCGCGGGCCACGATGGCGGCGATCAGTTCGCCGGCGGCCGTGATGTCCGCCGGCACGACGGCCGTACCGGTGGGCAGCACCATCACCCGCGCGGCCACGCGCTCGGTGGCCGGCAGGTCCCAGCCGCCGGCCGGCGGCTGCGAGCGGTAGGGCTCCATGCGGTGGCAGCCGGGATGGAAGTAGCGGCGGGCGAGCACGTTCTCCGCCCGCAGGGCCTCCACCAGCGCGTCGCGGGAGATGCCCGCGGTCGCCGCGTCCACCTCGCACACCACGTACTGGTCGTTGCGCCGCTCGTGCTCGCCCCAGTGCTTGAGGACGATGCCGGGCACATCGGCCAGGACCTCGGCCCACAGGCTGCGGTTGCGCCTGTTGACGGCGATCCACTCGTCCAGGTGCTCCAGCGAGGTCAGGCCCACGACGGCCGACAGCTCGTTCATCTTGCCGTTGATGCCCAGGGCCTCGACCCGGTCCAGGCCGGTGAAGCCGAAGTTGTGCATCAGGCGCACGCGCGCGGCCACGGCGTCGTCGTTGGTCACCACGGCGCCGCCCTCGGCGGTGTTCAGGAACTTCGTGGCGTGGAAGCTCAGCACCTCGAGGTCGCCGAAGTTGCCCACCATGCGCCCGCGGTGGCTGCAGCCGAAGGCGTGGGCGGCGTCGAACATCAGCTTCAGGCCGTGCCGCGCGGCGATGGCCTGCAGCCGCGACGCCGGGGCCGGCCGCCCCCACAGGTGCACCGCCAGGATGCCCGTGGTGCGCGGCGTGATCAGCGCCTCGATGCGGTCGGGGTCGATGCCGTGGGTCTCCGGATCGACGTCGCAGAACACCGGCGTGATGCCCTGCCAGGCCAGCGCGTGGGGCGTGGCCACGAACGTGAACGCGGGCACGATCACCTCGCCCGTCAGGTCCAGGGCGCGCGCCCCGATCTCCAGGGCCACGGTGCCGTTGCACATGGCGATGCAGTGTCTCACGCCCAGGAGGTCGGCCACGCGCTGCTCGAACAGGCGCACGAAGGGCCCGAAGTTCGACAGCCGCCGGCCCTCGAACAGGGCGTCCAGGCGCCGCATCAGCGCGTCCCGATCGCCGATGTTGGGGGCGCCCACGTGCAGGGGGCGGGCGAAGGCCGGCTCACCGCCAAGGACGGCCAGCCGCCGCGTGGGGGCCGGGGTCGAGGGCAGGGTCCGGGCGACGGACGGCTCAGCCAACGTGGGCATGCAGATCCTCCGGGACGTCGGCGCGCACTGGTGCGGGGGCGCGGTACAGGGGGAAATAGGCGCCTTGGCGCCCGGCGCAGAGCCGGGCGTAGGCGGTGCGGTCCAGCACGGCGCCGCCGAGCCAGGCCGTCACCGTATGGGTGGCCCAGCCCGCCTTGAAGCGGCTGAGGCCGTCCTCGGGATCGTCGGCCAGACCGGCGCCGCCGCCGAGGTCAGCTGTCCGGACGCCTTCCCGCCGCAGCAGCTCGAACGCCGCGGCGAACAGGCCGAAGGAGACGCCGGCGGCGTACCCGGCGGCGCCGTGGGCCCCCAGGTGGTACCAGGCGCGCTCCCCGTCCGCGAACCACAGCTGCATGCCGACGACCGCGCCGTCGGGGGCGACGGCCCGCAGCAGGCGCGCGCCGGGCAGCCCCAGCTGGAGCCGGAAGGCGTCGCGGGAGAACCGCGCCGGCCCGCTCATGGCATGCTGGTCGGCCAGTTCGGCGTAGAGCCGGCACCAGTCGTCCAGGTGGTCCAGCGGCGCGCGGCAGGGTTCGATGTCCACCAGCTTCGCGCAGCGCCGGGCGTAACGGCGGTGATGGGCGCTGGCGGTGGCGGCGAGCGGCCTGGCCAGGTCCACCAGGTGGTGCCGCTTGTAGGGCGCCAGGAGCCCGTTGCACCAGTCACGCAGGCGGTCGGGCGACGGCGCCGACAGCGGGTCGGCCACCAGCACCAGGCTGACCAGGCCGTCCCGGCGCAGCTGCGCCAGGTCGGCGGGCAGGCCGGACCAGTCCGCGCAGCGGAACAGGGGATAGCAGCCGGTTGCGTCACGAAGGCCGCCGGCGCCCGGGATCGTCCGTTCCAGCACCCAGCCGCCACAGCGGGGCAGGTGCCGGGGTGACCCGAAATCTGCCAGGGAATGGGCATATTGGGCGTGGGCGTAGCTCACGGATCGCTCCCTCGTCCCCGGGGACGCGGCAAATCGAAGCAGGGCAACGTGTTGATGGTCAAGGGCGGCAGCCCGGCGCGCGGGCCGCCGCCGCCGCGGGTCTCACCGCAAGGAGCGGACCGGACCGCCGGAAGGATGACGAAAAGGCCCGGCTCCCTAGGTTGTGCCACATAAATTGTGTCCGGCCCGGTCCCTGCGACCGGGCCGGGCATGTTCACCCCCATCCAACACCACCCCGACTGGCGCCCGCCCTTCTGCCCCAACCCCGATTGCCACTTTCACGGCATC
>JBHEPC010000243.1:0-6703 GCA_046260475.1 Candidatus Krumholzibacteriia bacterium
GGACATGCGCGGCCGGGTCAACGGCGCCGGCTTCGACGGCGGCGGCCGCATCGACATCCGCGACCCGGCCAACGTGACCTTCGTGCTCGAGGGGGACGTGACCGACGTGGACCTGGCCAAGGGCCTGGTGCCGGGCGAGGACGACCTGCCCCCGACCGGCGGCCGCGGCCGCCTGCGCATCGAGCACGCCGACAACCCCCTGTGGACCCGGGTCAGCGGCGTGCTGGCCGACGGCTTCATCGACATCCTGCCCTTCGACCAGTGCCTGGTGGACGTGACCGCCACCCCCGACTCGGTCTTCTTCGACCGGGTCGAGGTGTGGTACCGGGACCTGCACGGCCTGCTGACCGGCGCGGCCGACTCGGCCGGCGTGTTCGCCGGCAACGTGAGCGCCGCCAGCGAGAACCTGGCCACCCTGCCCGAACGCTGGGGCTGGCCCGCTCTGGACGGCCGCCTGACCGGCCTGGGCGAGGTGTCCGGGCCCCTGGAACGCCTGCGCTTCGCCGGCTGGCTGGACCTGCACGGCCTGCAGGTGGGCGGCGTGGGCGCCGGCAGGGCCGAGGCCGCGCTGGTGGTGGACGACGTGCTGGGCGCGCCGGCCTTCGAGTTCGGCGTCGACGGCGAGGGCTTCACCGTGGGCGAGGTGCCCCTGGGCCGCTTCAACCTGCGGGGCGGCGCCGGGCCCCGGGGTGCGCGCATCGATACCTTCCGCGCCGTCCAGGGCGACACCAGCGTCGCCTTGCGCCTGGACGTCGCCTTCAGCGACAGCGTCCAGACCCTGTCGTTGGCGGACTTCCGCGTCAGTCTCGAGGGCACCGACTGGCGCCTGCTGCGGCCGGTGGCGATCGGTGTGGGGGACGGCCTGCTGACGGTGGGCGACCTGGAGATCGCCTCGGACCAGGGTTCGCTGGCGGTCCGGGGGCGCTACGAGCGGGACGGCCGGGTGGGTGGTTCGGTCCAGGTGCAGGGCCTGGACCTGGGCCTGCTCGACCCCTTCGTGCGCACGGACCAGCCCCTGGCGGGGCGCCTGAGCGCCAACGCCATCGTGGACGGGGCGACGGACGAGCCGCTGGTGCACCTGGTGCTCGAGCTGGCGGACGCCCCGTTCCCCTTGGCGAGGATCGACTCGCTCCACGTCGCGGCCACCCTCAGCGAGGGCGTGTTCGACATCCGCGACCTGGACCTGCGCAGCTCCTACGGCCGGGTGACCGCCGTCGGCACCGTGGCCCACCCGGGGGCCGGCCCCGGCGACTTCTGGCCGGGGGCCGAGCTGGACCTGCAGCTGCGCTTCGACCACGGCGACCTGGCCTTCCTAGAGCAGTTCCGCATCCCGGCCCTGGACCGCCTGGCCGGCACCTTCGCGGGCGACCTGAGCATCGCCGGCACCACCGACGACCCGCTGCTGCGGGGCGAGATCGTCAGCGAGCCCTTCCACATCCACTGGCTGCACCTGGACCGGCTGACAGGCCAGATCTGGGCCGACCGCGACGCCCTGGTCCTGGGCGGCCTGCGCGGCAGCAAGCACGGGCTGGAGCTGACCGGGCGCATCGAGGTGCCCCTGGCGCTGGACCTGCTCAGCGAGCCGCAAAGCCCCCTGGACGGGCCGTTCTACCTGCAGCTGGAGATCCCCCCGGACAGCGACCTGGGGCCTTTGGCCGCGGCCACCAACGCCTTCGTGCGGGCCAGCGGGCGGGGCTCGGCCTCGGTGGTGGTCAGCGGACCCCTGGCCCATCCCCTGTACCAGGGGCGCGTGCGGATCCGCGACGCGGGCTTCGTGATCCGCAACCTGGAGGAGGTCTACTACGAGACCTCCTGCGACGGCGAGTTCCGGGGCGACGAGCTGATCGTCACCGACATCCGCGGCCGCGAGGGCCTGCGCGGCCGTTTCAACGGCAACGGCCGCGTCGTCTTCACGGGGCTCGAGCTGCGCACCTTCGACATCCGCCTGGACGTGGACCGCTTCCTGGTGGCCTCGTTGCCGGACCTGCGGGTGGTGGTCAGCGGCCGGGGGGCACGGCTGACCGGGGTCAAGGTGGGGCCGGACAGCCTGCTGGTGCCCCGCTTCAGCGGCGACCTGGAGGTGATCAAGGCGCGGTACACGGGGGATTTCAGCGAGCCCGCGGGCGGCCCGGACCCCTTGCAGGCGACCGTGGCGCCCGACTGGCTGGCCGACCTGCGCCTGTCGGCCCAGCCCCGCGCCGCGCGCATCCTCAACCGGGAGATGGAGCTGGACCTGGGCGGGGACCTGGACCTGGTGCGGGACGAGGGCGGCCTTTACCTGCGCGGCACCCTGGACGTGAACGCCGGCCAGCTGATCGTCTTCGCCAACAGGTTCAAGGTGGTGCGGGGCCGCCTGGACTTCAGCCGCGGCCTGGGCATCGACCCCCGGGTGGACGTGGACGCGGAGACCCGCTATCGTCTGCGCAGCCAGTTCTCCAGCAACAGCGTGGTCGAGCACATCGGCGTGCACGTGGCCGGCACCCTGCGCGCGCCGGTGATCACCTTCACCAGCGAGCGGGGCTACAGCCGCGAGGCCATCCAGCGCATGCTGCTGGGGCTCGAGCCCTACGCGACCTCCGAAGGGGACACCGAGCGGCTGCGCAACACCGGCATCTCGGCGGGCTTCAACGTGATCGAGCGGGAGATCGCCCGGGAGCTGGCGCTGTTCGACACCTTCGAGATCGACCAGATCCAGCGGGAACGGGAGACCGGCGGCACGGGGCTGGACCCGCTGATCGGCGTGGGCAAGTACATCGGCAGCGACCTGTACCTGAAGTACGCCCAGGGCATCCGCCAGGACGACCGCGACGTGATCGTCGAGTACCAGATCAACCAGCACCTGCTGCTGCAGTCGGAGGTCCGCCGGCGGATCGACGAGAATCAGGGGCAGCCCACCTACAACCTGGACCTCAAGTACCGGTTCGAGTACTGAGGAACCCGCCGCGCCGCCGCCCGCCGCGGCGGCGCCGGGGCGTGACGGAGCGACCGTGACCGACATCCTCGCCAGCCTCAACGACGCCCAGCGCCGCGCGGTCACTGCGCCCGACGGCGCGGTCCTGGTGGTGGCCGGCGCCGGCAGCGGCAAGACCCGCGTGCTGACCACCCGCGTGGCGTGGCTGCTGCAGGAGCGCGGCGTGCGCCCGGGCGAGGTCCTCGCCTACACCTTCACCAACCGCGCCGCCCGCGAGATGCGCGGGCGCGTCGGCCGCGACGTGGGCGAGGACCGGGCCCCCTTCTGGATCGGCACCTTCCACGCCACCGGCCTGAAGATCCTGCGCGCCGACGGCGCCCACGTCGGCGTCGAGCGCGGCTTCTCCATCTTCGACACCGACGACAGCACGCGCCTCTTGAAGCAGGTGATGGCCGACCGCAACGTCGACCCCAAGCAGTTCGCGCCCGGCGCCACCCGCGCGGTGATCAGCCGCTGGAAGAACGAGGACACCGCGCCGCCGCAGGCGAAGAAGGAAGCCCGCTCCTTCGTGGAGGAGAAGTACGCGGAGCTGTTCGAGCACTATGAGACCGGTCTGCGCCGCTGCAACGCCCTGGACTTCGACGACCTGATCCTGCGCACGGTGCACCTGCTGGAGCAGCACGACGAAACACGGGAGAAGTACGCCTCCCGCTTCCGCCACGTGCTGGTGGACGAGTTCCAGGACACCAACCCGCTGCAGCTGATCCTGGTCAAGCTGCTCTCGAGCTGGCACGGCAACGTCTTCGCCGTGGGCGACGACGACCAGTCCATCTACTCGTGGCGGGGCGCCCGGGTGGAGAACATGCTCGACTTCGACGAGTACTTCCCGGGGGCGATGACCTGCCGCCTCGAGCAGAACTACCGCTCCACCGGCCACATCCTGGCCGCCGCCAACGGCGTCATCGCCCACAACAAGCGGCGCAAGGGCAAGAACCTGTGGACCGCCGACGGCGACGGGGACCTGCTGGTGGAGGAGGAGTTCCAGGACGACGAGGACGAGGCCGCCCGCGTGGTCGCGATCGTGCGCGCCGAGCTGGAGACGGGCCATGGCCGCGGCGACGTGACCGTGCTGTACCGCACCAACGCGCAGAGCCGCCTCCTGGAGGACGCGCTGCGCCGGGCCCACCTGCCCTACCAGGTCGTCGGCAGCCTCCAGTTCTACGAGCGCAAGGAGGTGCGCGACCTGCTGGCGTACCTGAAGCTGGTGGCCAATCCGGCCGACGTGATCGCCCTGCAGCGGGTGATCAACGTGCCGAAGCGCAAGCTGGGCGACACGACCGTGGGCCGGCTGGTGCAGATCGCCGCCGCCGCGGGCCTGACCCCGGGCCAGGCGGCGGCTGACGCCGGGCTGCTGGAGCAGCAGATCGCCCCGGCCGCCTGCCGCCGCCTGCGCGAGTTCTTCGGCCAGGCCGCCCGCTGGCGCGTGCGCGCCGCCGAGGGCCTGCCGGTGCCCGAGCTGCTGCAGCTGATCGTCCGCGACACCGGCTACCTGGGGCACCTGGAGACCGACGACCCCGAGACCGCCGAGGGCCGCGGCGAGAACGTGGCCGAGCTGGTCAACGCCGCCGGCGCGTTCCACGAGCAGTCCGGCGGCGGCACCCTCGACCAGTTCCTCGAGCAGGTGGCGCTGGTCGCGGACCCGGACACCATCAAGGACGGCGAGGGCGCCGTGCGCCTGATGACCGTGCACACGGCCAAGGGCCTGGAGTTCCCGGTGGTGATCGTCGCCGGCTGCGAGGACGACATCCTGCCCCACGTCAACAGCCGCGAGGACGAGGCCGGCCTGGAGGAGGAGCGCCGCCTCTTCTACGTGGCGCTGACCCGGGCCCGCCGCCGCGTCTACCTGCTGCACGCCGCCCGCCGCCGGCGCTTCGGCACCTGGCAGGACAGCCTGCCGTCGCGCTTCCTTGCCGAGGTTCCCGCCGAGCGCATCGAGCGCCGCCGCCTGGACCGGGCCTGGGAGCAGCCGGTCGCCCGATCCCTGTTCGGCAACGACCCGGCCGCACCCCGCCGCCCGGGCGCCTGGGGCGGGGCCCCGACGGGCGGCGGCCGCCCCGCGTGCCGTCCGGCGGTGCCCCCGGACCAGTGGGGCTCCTCCAACCGCAAGACGCCCAAGCCCGGCGGCCGCGTGGCCTGGGACCACGACGTCGCCCAGGAGACGGCCTTCTACGAGGGCCAGCTGGTCAGCCACGGTGTCTTCGGGGCCGGGCGCGTCGTCCGGGTCGAGGGGGCGGGCGGGGACATGCTCGTCACGGTGGATTTTGCGGAGGTGGGGCGGAAGCATCTCAATCCCCGGTTTGCGGTGCTCATCCCCGTAGAGTAGGGGGCGGTGTGGTCATGCCGGCCGGGAAACGTCCTCGGCCCCTGCGGGGCCTGCGGAATGTTTCCCGGCCGGCATGACCACACCGGAGCTGGTGGAGGATGAGTGGCGGGTCTGCGGAGCGATTGTGGTTGGGGGTGCGGGTTTGAGACCGGTGGAATCAGGGCCAACCGGTCGGCGATTGGGTGTATAATTGGACGTGACAATACTGGACGCCGTATGGCGAGCGGGGTGTGCAGGACGGATCCGCGTTGTGCTGCTGAAGCAGGGAGCGTGCGATGAATCGCAGGGTGACACTCGCCCTTCTGCTGGCGGTCTCGGCGGCGGCGGGCAGCGCAAGTGCCGGGACTTGGCGCGTCGAGCAGGACGGGTCTGGCCAGTTCACCACGCTTCAGCCCGCGGTCGATGTGGCTGCTTCTGGGGACACGATCCTAATTGGTCCGGGATGGTATCAGGATTTGCAATGGGTGGACCATTTCGGGTACCCGATACAAGTTGCCGCTTATTGGATGGATGACCGGGAACTGGTGTTCGTAGGCGCGGGGATAGACCATGTGACCATTGGGCCGTTATCGTATTCGCCATATCATGATGGACCTAAAGGCATTTTTCACGAGAATACCAACGGGTATACATTGCGCGTAAGGAATTTGCGAATGATCAACTTCTATACAGGGGTATTTTCGCAGAATGTTGATGTCAGCGACTGCGAGTTTGAAGGGGGGCGGGCTGGTGTAGCTGCCGCCCGCGGCGGTAGCAGTACGGTAGTTCGATGTCGATTTTCGAACATGACTGAGGCTTCATGCTATTTCTATTCGTCGGGCGTGGTCAACGTCGAGGATTGTGAACTTGGCGAATATGTCTATTTTGGAGATACGGCTACCGGAAACCTTCGCAATAGTACGGCAAATGGTCGGGCTCTCGCTTACTATTTTAACTCGGGCGGTGTAGTGGATGGCAATGTTGCAGATTGCTACACGGGCAATTTTAGCATACCGTGTCTTTCTGTCGCGTACCAAAGTAATGTAACGATTGTGGACAACGTCATACGCGGGGGACGCACGGGAATCACGATTGGCGAATCAACGGCAATTGCAGTCGGCAACATCGTTGAAGATCAAGGTCTTCATAACATTCAACTGCAGCAGGGCGGTAGGCTGGAGGCGAGCAGCAACGATTTCCGCAAGGCTATCGGTAGCGATCGATTCCTTGTCTGGTGCGTTGACTATCCTGGCGGCCCGCAGCCGGTAGTCATCAACATGGAGAACAACTACTGGGGCTACGCCTACGCCGACCTGATCGACCGTTACATCTGGGACCACAACGACGACCCGAGCCTGATGGTGTGGACTTCCCCCGGTTTCGTAGACACCCCTTAGGTAGTTGCTGAGGCGTGCTCAAACGCCTCGGGG
>JBHEPC010000258.1:0-4950 GCA_046260475.1 Candidatus Krumholzibacteriia bacterium
GGCTGGGTGCTCGCGGCGCTGTTGACCGCGGTGTGCGCGGTCCCGTCGGCGCCCGCCCAGGACGCCACCGGCGGCCTGCGGGCCCCGGTGCTGCTGTTCATCTCCGGCACCTCGTCGGCCGACCTGCCGCTGCCGGTGGCCGAGGTGCGCACCATCGCCACCGCCGCCCTGGCCGAGGCCCTGGCCGCCGCCGGCTTCGCCGTCGTGCCCGCCGCCGACCTGCTGCCCCACCTGCAGGAGCGCCGCGTGCGCACCGCCTGGAGCACCAGCGCCGCCTTCCTGCACGACCTGGCCGCCGGCACCGGCTCGACCCACGTGCTGGTGGCCGTGCTGCTGGCGGAGCAGGGCCACCTGCAGCTGTTGGCGCGCCTGACCCGGCTGCAGGACGGCAGCGTCGTCTGGGCGACCGTCGCCGAGCAGGCGGTGCCGCGCGCGGCCCGGCGGGTCGGCAGCACCGCACCGGTCGACGCCGACGCCTGGCTGGACGGGCTGCGGCGCCTGTGCCGCGCGGGGACCCCCGATCCGCTCAGCGTGCCACCCGCGGGCGCGGGGCCGTTGGTGCTGGTGCCGGCGCGAGCCGTGGCCTGCGCCCAGGAGGTGGCCCTGGCCGCCACCCACTGCCTGCTGGTCCCCGCCGCCGCCGCGGCGCGCTGGCGCGTCGTCGATCCGGGCGTGGTCGCCGCCCATCTGCGGGACGAGGGCGTGCCCACCGACCGCCTCGACGCGGCCGGCCGCGCGCGCCTGGGACGCGAACTGGGCGACTTCCTGCTGGCCCTGCCCGAGATCATGATCTACGACGAGTCCGGCACCGGCGTCCGCACGACCGCCGCCGAGGATTTCGGGGAGCCGGCCCCCCCCGCCCAGGAATACGAGCTGGGCCTGCGCCTGGTGGACCCCCGCGACGGCATCGTCACGGCGGGCTTCGTCCGCCACCGCGGGCATGGCCCGCGCGTCGGCTGGTTCGGCCGGCGCACCGATCGCACCCTGCTGGCCGGCCTGGCCGGCGCCGCCCGTTCCCTGTGGTCCGACCTCGACAACACTCTGGAGGACAGATGATGCCCACGATCCGGCGCTCCTGCGGCGCCGTCGCCGCCGTCCTGCTCCTGCTGCCCGTCGCGGCGACGGCGGACCTCGCCCCCGTGCCCCTGGCGGTGGTCAACGACGACACGCTGACGACCACCGAGCTGACCATGGAGCTGGGCGTGATGGTCGCCAACGCCCCGACGGACATGCCCTTCGAGGCCCCTGCGCCCGACCGCGTGCTGCGCCGCCTGGTCCAGAACCAGCTGGTGATCCAGGAAGGCTACCGCATGGGCCTGGACGAGCGCTTCGCCGTGCGCAATCCCAAGACCGAGGCCCTGCGCAACCGCTTCGTGCGCGCCCTGCTCGACTCGGTTGCCGCGCTGGTGCCCCGGGGCGAGCTGGACCAGGCCGCCTGGACGGATCTGCGGCGCCTGCGGGTCGAGTCCTACCTCGGCGAGCTGCGCCGCGCCCACGGGGCACGGGTGGACTCGCTGCTGCTGGCCGGCCTGGACTACGGCAGCGCCGAACCCGCGATGATCGCCCGCCTGCGCGACAGCGACGAGGCGATCGCCACCATGGACGGCAGCCGCATCACCGTGGCCGACCTGACCCGCGAGATCCGCTTCGTCGCCTTCCACGGCCTGGAGGGCAAGTCCGACGCCGCCGAGCGCCGGGACAAGATCTTCTGGGACACCCTGCACGAGCGGCTGCTGTACCGCGAGGCCAGGCGCCTGGGCCTGGACCGGCGGCCGGACATGGCCGCCTACGCCGCCGCGGTCGAGCGCGGGCTGATGCTTGAGGAGACGACCGGCGTGCTGGTGCAGTTCAAGTTCGCCCCCACCGCACAGGAGATCCAGGCGTTCTACGCGGCCAACCTCGACGCGGTCACGCCCCCGGTGCGCATCCGCATGGAGAGCGTCAAGCTCACCAACGAGGAGGCCGCGCTCGAACTGCGGGCCAAGGCCCTGCAGGGGGCCAAGCTGCCCTGGCTGGCGCGCAACCTGCCCGACGTGGTGGACGGCCCGCCGCCGTTCCCGACCGACTTCTTCCTGCCCCGGCAGGTGGGCCTGGATGAGGCCGCGGTCGAGGTGGGGCTGATCCCCGAACCGTACGGGGTGCCGGGTGCCTGGGTGGTGGCGCAGGTGGTGGAGGTCGAGGCGGTGGCGCCGCGCCCGTTGGCCCAGTGCCGCGAGGAGATCCTCACCTTGATGCGGTCCAAGGCCACGCGCGAGCACATGGCCGACGTGCTGGCCCGCCTGGAGGCGGCGTCCCGGGTGGAGATCCTGCCTGGTGCCGCACAGGAAGTCGCCACGATCATCGAGGCCGTGGTCGCGACCCGCCAGGAGCGCCTCGACAACAGGGAAACGGCCCCGGCCACCCCTCCCGCACCCTGACCGACCGGCAGCAAGAGCACGGACGCCCGAGCCCAGGAGTACACGAGATGGCAGCAACCGAGTCCCGCCGCGCCACCGCCACCGCCCGTCGCCTCCCGCTGGCGGCCGCAGCCCTGGCCCTTGCCCTGGCCACCGGCCTCCTGGCGGCCGCACCCGCCGCCGGCGCGCCGTTCAAGCCCAAGGCCTGCGTCGACTGCCACGAAGACCAGAAAAAGGAGACGGGCCGCCGCAACGCCCACGAGCCCTTCGCCAAGGGCGACTGCGAGGGCTGCCACCAGCGGCACGGGATCATCGGCCAGCTCGTGCTCAAGAAGCAGGGCAACCAGCTGTGCTTCGCCTGCCACCAGGACCTCGAGCCGCTGCTCGAGCAGCCCGTGCGCCACGCACCAATGAACGATCCGGGCTGCGTCGGCTGCCACGACCCCCACGGTTCCGGCGAGCCGATGCTGCTGGCGGCCAAGGGCGCCGAGTCCTGCTTCGCCTGCCACGACCGCGAGCCCTTCGCGCGCAAGCGGGTCCACGCCCCCGTCAAGGACGGCGACTGCACCGCCTGCCACGAGCCCCACGCCGGCCGGATCGCGGGCCTGTTGAAGGCCGAGCCGGACGCCCTGTGCCTGGGCTGCCATACCGACGCGAAGAAGCTGGCCAAGGCCCATCCGGGCGTGCCCGGCCGGCTCTCGGCCTGCGTGTCCTGCCACGATCCGCACAGCTCGGCCGCCGACAAGCTGGTGCACTCGGTCCGCCACCTGCCGGTGGTGGACGGCGACTGCGCCGCCTGCCACACCGAGGCCGCGGACGGGACCTTGGCCCTGGCCGACGAGGCCGGCGCCCTGTGCCTGCAGTGCCACGACACGGGCGAGCACGAGGTCCCCCACGCCCCCGCCGCCGACGGCGACTGCACGGCCTGCCACGCCCCCCACGGCAGCTCCCACCCGGGCATGCTGGCCCGCGGCGAGGCGACCGTCTGCCTGGAGTGCCACGACGCGGGCGCCTTCACGCGACCGGTCCGGCACCAGGTCCTGGTCGACGGCACCTGCAGCGACTGCCACCAGCCCCACGGCGGCGCCCGGCCGGCCCTGCTGGACCGGCCCGAGGCGGAGCTGTGCCTGGACTGCCACGACGGCGTGCTCAGCGGCGCGGACGGGGTCTTCACCCACGCGCCGGCGGTCAGACAGGACTGCAGCCGCTGCCACGATCCCCACAGCGCGACCCAGGCCGGTCTGCTCGTCGCCCCGGCCGGCGACCTCTGCCTGGACTGCCACCGCAGCGTGCGCCTGGAGATCGCCCAGGAGCACTCCCACGACGTGGCCGCCACCGGCCGCTGCCTCACCTGCCACGAGCCCCACGAATCCCCGGTCGCGGGCCTGCTGACGGCGCCCGGGCCGGAGCTCTGCGCCGGTTGCCACGCGGACCTGCAGCAGCAACCGGCCGGCGGCAGCCTGCACGCGCCGGCCGCGGACGGGGCCTGCCTGGACTGCCACCTGCCCCACGGCGGCGCCAACCTGGCGATGCTGCGCGAGTCCACGGTCGCCACCTGCGCCGGCTGCCACGACACCGGCGCGCCCGCGGGCGACGACTGGCGCGCCCACGCGCCGGTCGCCGCCGGCGACTGCGCCGTGTGCCACGACGCCCACCGTTCCGAGGAGCGGGGCCTGCTGCAGGCCCCGGCCGCCCTGCTGTGCACCCTGTGCCACGAGGACGTGGCCCGGGAAGAGGGCAAAGGCTCGTTCCACGCGCCGGTCGAGGGCTCGTGCCTGGACTGCCACCTGCCCCACGGCGGCCAGGGGCGCGGCTTCCTGACGGCGGCGTCCCCCGGGCTGTGCTTCAACTGCCACGACGAGAGCAGCCGCTCCCTGCAGGCGGCCCACCTGGAGCGGCCGCTGGCACAGCTGGACTGCTCCGGCTGCCACGCGCCCCACCACTCCGCCGGGCCGGACCTGATGCAGGCCCGGGTCCATCCCCCGTTCGCCGACCGCGACTGCGCCGGCTGCCACGAGGACTCGGCGCCCCTGACCGACCAGCGGGAGCTCTGCGCCGGCTGCCACGACCCCTTGGCCGCCCCGGCGGCCAAGGTGGTGCACGCCCCCTTCGCCGGCGGCGACTGCAGCAGCTGCCACAACCCCCACGCCAGCCGGGGCGAGCACCTGCTGGACACCGCGACCACGGCCGGCACCTGCGCTACCTGCCACGACCCGGCCGACCTGGTGCCGGACCCGGCGTTGGCCCACACGCCGGTGCGCGAGGGCCGCTGCACCGACTGCCACGATCCCCACGCCGCCGCCCAGCCGTCGCTGCTGCGCACCCGGGCCCGGGACCTGTGCCTGGAGTGCCACGCCGACCTCGCCGCCGCCGGCCGCCTCAAGCACGTGCACGCCCCGTTCGCGGCGGGCGACTGCCTGGACTGCCACGACCCCCACGGCGGCCCGGTGCCCATGAGCCTGGTGAAGGCCCCCACCGCCCTGTGCGCCGACTGCCACGACACGGCGCCGGCGGACATCCGGCCGCTCCACCGGGGCTTCCCGGTGGAGCAGGC
>JBHEPC010000286.1:0-4337 GCA_046260475.1 Candidatus Krumholzibacteriia bacterium
GTCCGGGCTAGGCCGGCGGCGGCGGCGGTGGCCGCCCGGACGCCGTCCCAGCCCGCAGGATCGCCGCCGCCGGCCCCGGACCCGGCCTCGGTGCCGCCGCGCAGCAGGCGCCACCACCGGGTGTCGAGGATCTCGACCGCGTCCCAGCCGCCGGCCAGGCAGGCGGCGAGCTCGAGGCTGGCCTGGCGGCGCACCGCGGCGACCCAGGCGGCGCGGGCGTCGTCGGCGGCGCGCCAGGCGGCCACCTCGTCGCCCGCGGGCGGCGGCGGGGCCGGCGCCGCCAGAGCCGCCAGTTCGGGCACGACCAGCACCGCCGCCTCGCCATCCGGGGCCACGGCGCCGTCGGGCGGCGTCAGCTCCCAGCCTGCGGCCGGGACCGCGAACCGTCCCTGGCGGGCCGCCCGCCAGAACGCCGCGCCGGTCCCCTCGGCCGGCACCGCCACCAGCCGGCGCGGCGCGTCCGGCGGCGCCTGCGCCACGTGGGCGAGGGCGGCGGCCAGGGCCTCGGCCGCCAGCCGGCCGCCGGGCACCGGCCCCCGGTCCGCCAGCAGCAGGGGCGGGATGCGCAGGTCGGTCAGAGCCAGGCGGTAGGCCGGACCGTAGGGCTCGAGCCAGGCGGCGAGCAGATCCTCCAGGTCCTCCCGGCACCACACCGCCGCCGTCAGCACCGTCAGGTGGCGCGGCCCGCGCTGCTGAAGCAGGGCATGCCGCGCGGCCAGGCGGTCCTGCCCGGCGGCGGCCAGGCGGGCGTGGACCGCCGCGCCGTCCAGGAACAGCCACGACGCGCCGCTGCCCTCGAAGACGCCCCACAGGGCGTCCAGGCGGGCCGGGTCGTCGGCCAGGTCGTCCACCTGACCGGCCACGAAGCCGGCCTTGCGGGCGCGCTGGGCGAACTGGGCCGCCCAGCCGTCGTCGTCCGGGTCGGCCGCCAGGCGGGGCGCCTCCCGGGGCAGGTCGGCGATGGCGTCGGCGTACCGGTCGTAGATGGGGAAGGCTCCCGGGCGCCAGGGCCGCACCGCCCGGAAGTCGAGGAGGTCGCCGTTGTGGGTGGCCACCACCCGGACCCAGTGGAAGACCGCCAGCAGGCCGCCCGCCGGATCGTCCCGGTCCGGGCGCCGGCGGACCAGCGCGTCCAGCCGCGCCAGGGCCGCATCCAGGCGGTGGACCTGCCCGCCGGGAGGGATGACGGTGACCGGTCCGAGGGCGCCCGCCCCCGCCGGCGCCAGGTCGGCCAGGCGGGTCATCCGGTCCAGCACGGCCCGCCATCGTCCCTGGCCGGCGCCCCAGGCCGCGAGCACCGCCGCCGGGTCGCCCGTGGTGACGATCGCGACGCCGTTGCGCCCCAGGTCCGGCCGCACCGCCTGGGTGTCCGGGCCGGCCGCCGGGGCCGTCGTCCGGGCGAAGGGGTCGGGGCGGGTCCACAGCAGGGGCACGGTCCACGGGGCGAAGGAGGCGTCCATGGCCCGCGCCGCCTCGTCGCCGCAGGTCAGCAGGGCGTGCAGGGCGGACGCGGCGGCATCGCCGCGGCGGGCCAACTCCCCCAGACCCGCGCGCAGGGCCGGATCGCCCTGGGCGACCCGGGTGCGCAGGGCCAGGACCGCCAGCCCCGCCAGCAGGGCGCGGCCCAGGCCGGTGTCGGCCCGCGGGTCGGTGTCCCAGTCGTCGGCGGGCTTGAGGTCCGGCACCGCCAGCTCCCGCCGCCAGCCGGCGCGCCAGGTCCCGTGCTCGGCCGCGGCCAGCCGCCGCAGCGTGCCCTCATCCAGGCCCGTGCGGGGCAGGTCGGGCTCGGCCAGCGCCTCGATGAGCCAGCCCACCGGCCAGGGCGCCGGGCCGCCTTGCCAGGCCTCGCCCACCGCGGCCACGGTCGCCACGTCCCGGGCCACCAGGCGGCCACCGCAGGGCTCGAGGAACGCGTCCAGGGCCGCCGCAGCCTCGCCGGGCCGCCAGCGCGCCAGATCCCGGGGCTCGCCGCCCCACCAGGCCACCACCTGCACGGCGCCGTCCGGGCCCAGGGCCGCCGAGGCCCAGGCGGAACAGACGCCTCCCGCCTCGGGCTCGGGCCGCCGGTGCTCGATGCGGGCCATGGCCGTGCCGTAACGCCCGGCCTGCTCGCTGCCGGAGGCCAGCCCCGCCGACTGCAGGGCGCCGAGGGCCTCGCCGTAGCGGGGCACCGGGAAATGGGGCCCGTCGATGTTGCCCAGCAGTTCGAGGGTCCGCACCCGGGCCTCGTCCGCGCGCGGGCCCGGCTCGGGGCTGGTCTGCAGGTACTGGCGGTACAGGCGCACGCTGGCCTCGGCGTCCCCCTGCAGGCGGTCGGCGGTGATCGCCTCCAGCCAGGCGCGTTCCTCGTCCAGGCGACCGGAGGTGCCGAAGTAGCGCGGCTGCAGCAGCTGCAGCACCGCGGCAGCCCATTCCCGCGCCGCCTGCGACCCGGGCTCGAGCCGGCCCTGCTCGACGAAGGTCTCCAGCAGGTCCCCTCCGCGGCGGGCCAGCCACAGGCGGTCTTCCTCGGTCAGGGGCACGTCGTGGCGGATCAGCTGGACGTCGAACGGCTGGGCGGTGCGCGCGGCGGTGCGGAACAGGCCCTTGAGCAGGGGCACGGCCGAGGCGAACTCCTCGGGGAACACCTGGCTGCGCGCCACCAGGAACAGGGCGGCCGCGAGCACCGGCTGGTTGGCCGCCGCGTCGTCCTCCGGGCGCAACTCGGCCAGGCGCACGCCCTCGCGCACGGCCCGCTCGCCGGCCGCCAGGAAGTCCGCCCGGAAGGCGCCCGCGCGGCGCTCCCAGCGGCCGGGCTCGGCCGGCGCGGCCGGCTCGCGCCGGCGGCGCAGCAGGCGCAAGAGGGAATCGCCCAGGCTCTCGGTGAAAAAGACACGGCCCGGCGAGCCGTCGCGGCGGGCCTCGGCGGACAGCAAAAGGCGCTCGGCCCGGACGAAGTCGCCCTCGTCCAGGGCCGCCCCGGCGGCCTCCAGCAGGTGCCAGTAGTTGCGGTCCGTCGACGATCCGTGCTCCATGGACCGAATCTAGCACGGCCCCGGCAGGCACCGGAAGCCGAATCCCGAAGTCACCGCGCGAGCACGACCCGCGTGGTGTGGCTGCGGCCCGCGCTGCGCACCACGGCCAGGTAGGTGCCGGCGCCCAGCGGGCGGCCGTCGGCGCCGCGGCCGTCCCAGCGCAACTCCTCGAGCCGCACGGCGGCCAGGCTGCCCACGCGGCGGCCCCGCAGGTCGTAGATCTCCGCCCGCACCGGCCCACCGTCGGCCGGGCCGCCGGCCAGGCGGAAGCGGAACCCGCCGCGGCCGGGATTGGGGTACACGCCCAGCCGGGGCGCGGCTGAGGTCAAGGGCACGGCGCTGACCGCCACGTCCAGCGGGTAGGCCCCGCTGTTGCGCCCATCGCCCCGGGCCGAGGCCCACGGGGGCGCCGCCCCCGCCCCGGCCGGCACCGGCATGACCGTCACCTGGTCGTCCAGGACGCCCACGCGCAGGTGGGTGCCGTCGTCCCGCGGCACCAGCAGGGCACCCGCCGCGCCGGGCGTCACGTCGTCGGGGCCGCTGCGCGCCAGGGGCTGCCAGGCGGCCAAAGGACGGCCCGACGCTGCGGGCTGGTACCACGCCGTCGCGCCACCGGCGATGGAGGTCAGGCCGTAGAGCACCTCGGTCCAGTGCAGGCTCGCCAGCTGGACCGGCTCGGTGCCGGCGCCTTCCAGGAGGTTCCAGGCCACCGGCGCCGGCAGCAGCCGGCTGTCCAGCACCAGCTGGCCCTCGGCGGTGGTCGCCTGCACCTGCAAGCCGGGCAGGGTCTCGGCCCAGGCCGTCCCGTCGGTGCGCAGCACGCCCCGGGCCAGGGTCCAGCGGGCGGCGGCCCCGGCCTGGCCGTTGCCGGCCAGGCCCATGACCGTGACGGCCAGGTCGCCGGCGCCGTAGGACCCGGTGACCACCGCCGGACCGAGGGCGAGCCACGGCCCGCCGTCGGGCGTCGCCAGGGCCGTGCCGTCACCGACGGCAGCGTCGCCGGCCGCGTCCAGCACCCGCAGCAGGGCCAGCCCCGTGCCCGGGTCCCGGGCCACCAGCACGATCTCGCGGTCGCCGTCCCCGTCCGTGTCCACCAGCAGGGGGGCGCCGTCCAGGGCGAGCCCCAGTTCCCGCGGCCAGCCGGCACGGTCGGCCAGGTCCTCGTCCAGCACCCGCACGTGCCCGTCGCCGAAGGCCACGACGAGGGACTCGGGCGTGCCGGCGTCCAGGGCTCCCGCCGCCGGCGCCAGGGGCGCGCCGTGGCCCAGGGCGCGCTCGGCCCGCAGGACCGGTCCGGTCGGCGGCCGGGCCCAGACCCGGGCC
>JBHEPC010000301.1:0-4040 GCA_046260475.1 Candidatus Krumholzibacteriia bacterium
CGCTGGTGGCGTTCACCGGCGAGTATGACGGGAACCAGGACGTCTACGTCGTGCCCGTCGAGGGCGGCGAGCCGGTGCGCCTGACCTGGCACCCGCTGCCGGACCAGGTGCGGGGCTGGACGCCCGACGGCGCGCGCGTCGTCTTTACCAGCGGCCGCACCGGGGCGCCGCGGCCGCAGCCGAAGCTGTGGACCGTCGGCCTGGAAGGTGGGCTGCCCGAGGCGCTGCCGCTCCCGCGCGTGGAGAACGGCGTGATCTCCCCTGACGGCAAGCGCCTGGCCTACCAGATGGTGCAGCAGTGGGACGTCGAGTGGCGCAACTACCGCGGCGGCCAGTGCAACCCCGTGCGGGTGATCGACCTGGCCACGCTCGAGGTGCAGCGCCTGCCCTGGCAGGACAGCAACGACCTGTCGCCCGCCTGGCTGGGCGATACGGTCTATTTCCTGAGCGACCGCGACTGGGCCATGAACGTCTGGGCCTGGAACGCCGCGACCGGCGTGCTGGAGCAGCGCACCTTCTTCAAGGACCTCGACTGCAGGAACCTGGCCGGCGCCCACGGCCGCCTGGTCTTCGAGAACGGCGGCCGCCTGTGGACCATGGACGCGAGCGGCGGCGAGCCCCGCGCCCTGGTGATCACCCTGGCCGGCGACTTCCCCTGGGCGCGCCCCCACTGGACCGAGGCGGCCAAGATGGTGCAGAACGCGGCCCTCTCGCCCACCGGCAAGCGCGCCGTGTTCGAGGCCCGCGGCGAGATCTTCACCGTGCCGGCCGAGAAGGGGGACGTGCGCAACCTGACCACGAGCAGCGGCAGCGCCGAGCGCGCGCCCGCCTGGTCGCCCGACGGGGCGCGGATCAGCTGGTTCAGCGACGCGGACGGCGAGTACGCGCTGGTGATCGCCGACCAGTTCGGCAAGGTCCAGAAGACCATCGCCCTGCCCGACCCCACCTTCTACTACACGCCGCGCTGGTCGCCGGACTCGAAGCACCTGGCCTTCGGCGACACCGACCGCAACCTCTGGGTCGTGGACGTGGCCAAGGGCGAGGCCACCCGCATCGACAACGAGGGGTTCGCCACGCCCCAGCGCCTGATCTACCCCGAGTGGTCGCCCGACTCGCGCTGGATCGCCTACAGCAAGCGCCTGACCAACCAGTTCAACGCGGTGTTCGTGTACTCGCTGGAGTCGGGCAGATCGACCCGAATCACCGACGGCATGAGCAACAGCCACTCGCCCGCCTGGGACAAGGGCGGCAAGCACCTGTTCTTCCTGGCCAGCACCGACTACGGCCAGAACGTGGGTTGGCTGGACATGAGCTCGTTCCACCGGCCGCTGAACTACGCCATCTACGTGGCGGTGCTGGACGCGGCCGAGCCCTCGCCGCTTGCGCCCGAGAGCGACGACGAGGAACCGGCGGCCAAGGACAAGCCGAAGGACAAGCCGAAGGACGAGCCGAAGGACGACAAGGAGAAGAAGGACGCCGCCGCCCCCGCCCCCGTGAAGATCGACTTCACCGGCCTGGACCAGCGCATCCTCGCCCTGGACGTCCCGGCGCGGCCCTACGGCGACCTCACCGCCGGCGAGGAGGGCGTGCTCTTCTTCACCGAGCAGGTGCCCAACCAGCCGGGCATGACCCTCCATCGCTACACGCTGGAGGACCGCGAGGCCAAGCCCGTGACCGCCGGCGTCACCCTCAGCGTGGTGTCGGCGGACGGGAAGAAGCTGCTGCTGGGCCGTTCCGGCGACGTGTGGGAGCTGGCCGACGCGGCCGGCGAGCCCAAGGCCGGCGAGCCCAAGGCCGGCGAGGGCGCCCTGGACCTGGGCGGCCTGCGCCTGAAGGTCGATCCGCCGGCCGAGTGGGCCCAGATGTTCCGCGAGGCCTGGCGCTTCCAGCGGGACTATTTCTACGTGGAGAACGTCCATGGCCTGGACCTGGACTGGGCCTGGCGGACCTACCGGCCCTGGGTCGAGCACGTGCGCCACCGCGCCGACCTGACCTACGTGCTGGACATCCTGGGGGGCGAGACCTCCGTCGGCCACTCCTTCACCCGGGGCGGCGACGAGCCCGACGTGGAGACGGTGCCCGTCGGCCTGCTGGGCTGCGACTTCGCCGTCGACGGTGGCCGCTACCGCATCGCGCGCATCTACCGGGGCGAGAACTGGAACCCCGACCTGCGGGCGCCGCTGAGCGGCCCGGGCCTGGACGTCAAGCCGGGCGAGTACCTGCTGGCCGTCAACGGGGTCGAGCTCACCGCCGGCATGAACCCCTACAGCCTCTTCGACCGCACCGCCGACCGGCAGACCGTGCTGACGCTGGGCGCCAAGCCCGAGCGCAAGGGCGCCCGCGAGGTCACCGTCGTGCCCGTGGCCGACGAGACCAACCTGCGCCAGCGGGAGTGGATGGAGGCCAACCGCCGCAAGGTGGACGAGCTGTCCGGCGGCCGCCTGGCCTACGTCTGGGTGCCCAACACCGGCGGCGCCGGCTACACCAACTTCACCCGCTACTACTTCGCCCAGCAGGACAAGCAGGGCGCCGTCATCGACGAGCGCTTCAACCAGGGCGGCAGCATCGCCGACTACATGGTCGATGTCATGAGCCGCCGCCTCCTGGGCTACTTCAACAACCCGGTCGGCGACCGCCAGCCCTTCACCGCGCCCAACGCCGCCCTCTGGGGCCCGAAGGTCATGATCATCAACGAGATGGCCGGCTCCGGGGGCGACATGCTGCCCTACATGTTCAAGCTGCTGGAGATCGGGCCCCTGGTGGGCACCCGCACCTGGGGCGGCCTGGTGGGCATCTGGGACGTTCCCGACCTGGTGGACGGCGGGTTCATCACCGCGCCGCGCGGGGGCTTCTTCGACCTGCAGGGCGAGTGGCGCGTGGAGAACGAGGGCGTCGCCCCGGACATCGAGGTGGAGATGGAGCCCGCGTTGGTGGCCCAGGGACGCGACCCGCAGCTGGAGCGGGCGGTGCAGGAGGCCCTCAGGCTGCTGGAGACCGAGGGCGTGAAGCTGTTGCCTCAGCCGCAGGACCCGGTGCGGGTCAAGCGGCCCGAGTAGTGGACGGCCCGCCGGTGCGCGGCGCCGCGGCAACGGGGGCCCGGGGCCCGGGGCGTCCCCTCGCCCAGCTCGTGCTGGGCGCGGTGATCATCTCGGCGTCGCCCGTCTTCGTCAAGGCGGCGGCCCTGGACGGCCTGGGCCCCACCAGCATCGCCTTCTGGCGCCTGGCCCTGGGCGCGGCGCCGCTGCTGGTCCTGGCCCGCGCGCGCGGCGAGGACCTGCGCGTCTCCCGTCGGGTGTTCGGCCTGGCCCTGCTGGCCGGTGCCGTGTTCACCGCCGACCTCTTCCTCTGGCATCGGTCCATCAACCTGGTGGGCGCGGGCCTGGCTACGATCCTCGGCAACACCCAGGTGTTCAACACGGCGGTGCTGGCGTGGCTGCTGCTGGGCGAGCGGCCGGCCCGGTCCTTCTTCCCGGCGGCCGCGCTGGGGCTGGCAGGGGTCGTCCTGCTGGTGGGCCTGGGCAGCGGCGTTGCCCTGGAGGGGCGCTACCTGCTGGGCGTGGTCCTCGGCCTGGGCACGGGCGTGGCCTACGCCGGCTTCCTGCTGATCACGCGCACCATGGCCCGGCGCCCGTCGCGGCCGGCGCTTCTGGTGATCGTGGCCTGGGTCTCGCTGCTGGGCGCCGCATGCAGCGGCGCGGTCTGCCTGCTCGAGGACGACGCCTTCCTGCCACGATCGTGGGGTACCTGGCTGAACCTGGCGGGCCTGGGCGTGCTGGTGCAGGCGGTCGGCTGGTGGGTGATCACGGCGGCGCTGCCCCGGCTGCCCGGCGCCACCGCCGGGCTCGTGCTGCTGCTGCAGCCGGTGCTGGCCACGGTGTGGGGCGCGCTGCTGTTCGGCGAGCGCCTGGGCCCGCTGCAGCTGGCGGGGGCGGGGCTCACCCTCGCGGCCATCCACCTGGGGACCCGGGCCGGGCCGCGCCCTACTTGACGAGAGTCAGGCGCCGGGTCGCCGCGAACCCCGCGGTCTCCAGCCGGCACAG
>JBHEPC010000307.1:0-4038 GCA_046260475.1 Candidatus Krumholzibacteriia bacterium
GGCGGGCCGGTCCCGAAAAGCGCGGGCCGCGTCGTCAGGGACGCGGCCCGCGGCATGAAGGTTGCCTGCCCTGCGCCGGCCGCGCCCGGCCGCGCCTAGTTCAGGCGGAAGACGAAGGGCACCGCCATCCAGGCCTTGACCGGGATGTTGCGCTGCTTGCCCGGGAAGAAGGTCCACCGGCGGGCGGCCTTCAGGGCCTCCCGGTCCAGCAGGGGGTGCACGCCCTGGATCACCTGGGCTTCCTGGACCGTCCCGTCCGGACCGACCAGGACCTTGACGATCACCGTGCCCTCGAGCTGGGAGCGCCGGGCGATCTCCGGGTAGTCGGCCTTGACCGGCACCTTCACCCGCGGGTTCTCCGACGAGGCCACGAAGCCCTCGTCGCCCAGGGAGTAGGTGGTGGTGGTCTGGCTGATGGCCGTGTCCAGGTCCATCAGGGTGTCGGCGATCTCCACGTCCTCGGTGACTTCGTCGTCGGGCGCGGCCTCGATCACCTTGGGCGGCGGCGGCGCCTCCTGGGGCGGCGGCGGCAGTTCGATGACCTCCTGCTCCTCGATGTCCACGACCTCGAACTCCTCCTGCCGCAGCTTGTAGGGGTTCGGGACGTAGTTCGGGGAGACCAGGAATCCGATCAGGGTCAACAGGACCGCGATGAGCGCCGACCAGCGCAGGTACTTGGGGTACTGCGCCTTGAACTGGTCGTTGGCCGACGTCTTCAGTCCGTTGCTGGCCGGGACGATCGCCATGCCTTCTCCTAGTACTTGCTGCCGGGCTGGGATTCGATTTCGTTGTTGAAGAAGACGCGCACGGCGTTGACCTCCTTCAGCTCCTCCATCACGTCCGAGACCGTCCCGTAGTCGGCGTACGTGTCCGTCTTGAAGGCGACGATCAGCTGGGGGTTGTCGCCGATCTTCTGGCCGATGATGTCCCGCACGTGCCTGATTTGCACCAGGCGGTCGTCGATGGAGATCTGGCCCACCCGGTTGATGTAGATGTTGGAGACCAGCTCGCGGTTCACTTCCTCGCCCGCCTCCGCGCGGGGCAGCTCGACCGGCAGGCCGCTCTCCTCCCGGAAGATGGTGGTCACCATGAAGAAGATCAGCAGCAGGAAGGCGATGTCACCCATCGAGGAGGTCGGGATGAACGTTCCCTTGCTGGTGTTGCGATTGAAATCCATCTCGTCCCTCCCTCCTACTCTGTCGCCGTCTTGAGCGACACCTTGTTGGCGTTGGCCAGGCGCAGCTCGTCCAGGCAGCCCACCATCCGGCCGTAGTCGGCTTCCGGATGCACCTTCAGCACGACCACCAGCTTCGTCGGGTTGGCCATCAGGCGGTCCTCGATGGCGAGCTTGATCTGGTTGATCGTGATGGGGCGCTTGTCCAGGGTGATCGAGTTGTCGGCCTGGACGAAGAGGGTCGCGATGTTCTTCTCGGCCACGCGGACCGTGTCGTCCTCCTCCTTCTGCTTGCCGGGCAGGACAAGGGTCAGGCCCTGCTCGGCCGCGAAGATGGTCGTGACGATGAAGAAGATCAGCAGCAGGAAGGCCACGTCACTGGTGGAGGACATGGTCATCTCCCCCAGCGCGCCCTTCTTCCTTTTTTTCATCAGGCCCATCGGTCATCCATCCTTCCCGGCCGGGAACCGGGTTGCCCGCGGTCCGCGACTAGCCCTTCAGGCGCTCCATCTCCTCGATCAGCTCGGCGCTCGTCTCCTCCATCTCGATCACGAAGCGGTCGATGGAGGACACGAAGTAGTTGTAGCCGATGGTCGCGGGGATGGCGACGACCAGACCGGTGGCCGTGGTGATGAGCGCCTCGGAGATGCCGCTGGCGACGAGCTTGGCGTTGACCTGCTCGGACGCCGCGATGGCCTCGAAGGCGTTGATCATGCCGGACACCGTGCCCAAAAAGCCGATCAGCGGGGCGATCGTCGTCACGGACGAGATCCAGATCAGGCCGCGCTCGAGGAACGACATCTCGATGGTGCCGGCCGTGGCGATGGCCTTCTCCATGGCGTCGCGGCCCTTGTCGGCCTTCTGCAGGCCGGCGTAGAGGATGGCGGCAATCGGGCCGCGCACCTTCTGGCACTCCTCGGACGCCGCCTGCACGCCGTCGTTGCGCAGGGTGGTGATCACCGTGCCGATCAGGCGCCGGGTATTCACGCGGGCCCGGTTGAGCGTCCACAGGCGCTCGATCAGGAAGACGAAGCCCACGAGGGCCACGAGCAGCAGCCACCACATGAACTGCCCGCCCTTGACGAACAACTCGCCCGCGCCCGTGTTGCCGATGGGCGAGCGGTCGATGACGCCCATCAGGCCGCCGACGGGCTCGATGAACTGGGGGACTTCCTTCAGGGAGTCGGCCGCCGTCGAACTGAAGCCCAGCGAGTCGCTGGTGGCCTGGATCTTGGCGAACTTGTCGGCCGCCGTGGACTCGGCGGGCTGATCCTGCGCCATCACCGGGGCCGTCAGGGCCAAGCCCAGCAGGCCGAGCGTGATGAACCCGAAGATGGCGCTTTTCAACGTACCGTGACGAGCCATTGTGCCAATCTCCCTTTCCGAAATGGGACCCTTAGAAAGCTGGTGCCGGAAGGGGCCCGGGCAGGTGGGGAGCCCAGGATCCACTACCAGACGGGCCCAGTAACGCCGGCGGCGCACGCACCGGCGGGGCCCTTGTTTCACCCGGTCGATGGAGTCTAGTCGCTCGATATAATTAGTGCAGACCGGGGTATCAAGTCAAACGGTTTTAGCCCCCTGCGGGGATTCGTTCCCGCCCGCACGGCGGCGCCGTACGGCGCCTCCCCTACTCCTCGCCCTGGATCACGTTGGACGATTCGAGGTAGAAGTCGCCGGTGCCGTTGCGGTCCACGAAGAGGAAGCGCTGGCCCATCCCGCTGCGGGAAAAACGGCTTTCCCACAGGGGCTTGCCGCCGTTGTCATACTCCCACAGCTCGAAGCCCTGCAGGTGGGTGGACTTCTGCTGGCTTAGGGCGCGCTGGTTTTCGGCCCGGTGGGACCACGGCTGCGGGATGGGATCGTGGGCGCCGTAGGGACCGGTCTGGGCCGAGCCCGTGTTGCCCCGGGCCATGGTCCCCTCGCGGTCGGGGGCGAAGCGCTGGAAGACGTTGATGCGGGCGTCGTCCTGGTCGCGGAAATTCTGGGGCATGTGCTCGGAGCGGATGTCGTCGGGCATGCCCAGGGCCAAAAATACCTCGCCGCGGGCGTCGGACGCGCCGAACTCGTCGAACCCGCCCAGGAACTGGCGCACGAAGGCCAGCCGGTACTGGAACTCCAGGTAGGCCTCGTTGACGGGGCTCTCCGGGTCGGGGTTGACCCCGTCCCAGTAGGCCGTGAGCATCGCCTCCTGCTCGGCGGCACTGGCGGCGAGGAAGCGCTCCAGGTCCGCGCCGTAAAAGACGGTGCGGCCCTCGCCCCGCAGCTGGGACGGGCGGCGCGCCAGGGCAGCCAGGCGCCAGATCACGTCGAACTGGGTGACCACGCCCCGGCCCCGGCGGTCCAGGGGGGCCAGCGACAGCAGGAACGAGCCCTCCGGCAGCAGGTTCACGTCCAGCTCGTAGAGCAGGCCCGCGGGGCGGCCCGCGGCCAGGGTGGCCCGCCCCGTGTTGTCGAAGGCGACGGTGTCGGTGAGGGCGAAGTCCAGCTCCAGGCTGGTGATCATCACCTGCAGGCCCTGGGAGTCGGCCTCGGCCGGCACCCCGCCCACCGGCGGCCACACCGGCACGAAGAGCTGCAGCCGGTCCTGCTCCAGGCCGTAGCGCCGCGCCGGGTGCATGTAGTCGTGGAGCCAGCCGCCGGGATCCGCGGTCTCGGCGCCGGGGCGCCAGCGGCCCAGGGGCGCGTGGGCCAGGAACAGGGGCTGGCCGCCTCCGTGGCCGTCAGCAGGGGGGAGCGCAGGGGCCGCTTCTCGGCGACGGTGCGTCCGTCCGGGGACTCCAGCACCACCTCCACCCGCAGGCGGCCCTGCAGGCCGCGGTCGGTCTCGAGGTAGGCCAGGTCGGCGTTGGCCACCTCCACCAGCA
>JBHEPC010000311.1:0-6577 GCA_046260475.1 Candidatus Krumholzibacteriia bacterium
CGCCGGCTGCTGCTGGCGCGGGACCGTTTCGGCATCCGGCCCCTGTACGTGGCCGAACACGCGGGGCAGTTGCTGTTCGGCTCGGAGGTCAAGGCGCTGCGCGCGTTCCCCGGCTTCGCGCCGGCCCTGGACCCGGCTGCCCTGGCGGAGGTGGGCACCTTCTGGGTGACCATCGCGCCGCGCACGGCTTTCGCCGGCGTGGGCCAGATCCCGCCCGGGCACGTGGCCGTGGTGGAAGAGCAGCCCCAGGGCCCGCCGCCCGAGGCGCCCCTGCCGGCGTGCCTGCGCCTGCGGCGCTACTGGCACCCCACGTTCCTGCCGGAGGCCGAGGACCGGCGCCGGGTGGCCCCGGACGAAGTGGCGCGCCTGGCCGCGGGGGTGCGCGAGCGCCTGGTCGACGCGGCGGTGATCCGCCTGCGCGCCGACGTGCCCGTGGGCGCGTACCTCTCCGGCGGCCTGGACTCGTCGACCACGGCCGCCCTGATCCACCACTACACCGACCACCGCCTGAAGACCTTCTCGGTGGGCTTCACCGACCCGGCCTTCGACGAGACGGCCTGGCAGCAGCGCATGGCCCGGCACATCGGCACCGAGCACGCCTGCGTCACCGTCGACGGCGAGGCCATCGCCTCCCGCTTCCGCGAGGTGGTGTGGCTGGCCGAGACGCCCATCCTGCGCACCGCGCCCGCGCCCCTGCACGCCCTGTCGCAGCTGGCCCACGACCAGGGCTTCAAAGTGGTCCTGACCGGCGAGGGGGCGGACGAGGTCTTCGCCGGCTACAACATCTTCCGCGAGGCCAAGGTCCGGCGCTTCTGGAGCCGCGAGCCCAAGGCCCGCGCCCGGGCCATGCTGCTGACCAGGCTGTACCCGTACCTGGCCCAGTCGCCGCCGGAGTTCCTGCGGCAGTTCTACGGCCAGGGCCTCGAGCAGGTGGACGATCCCTGCTTCAGCCATCGCCCCCGCTGGCACAACACCAAGGCGGTGGCGTCCCTGCTCGTGGACGTGCCGGCCGGCGCCGTGGCGGCGGCGGAGGAACGCCTGGTGGCCTCCCTGCCCGCCGATTTCGCCCGCTGGGGCACCGTGGCCCGGGCCCAGTACCTGGAGATGACCACCTTCCTGGCGGGCTACCTGCTCAGCTCCCAGGGCGACCGCATGCTCATGGGCCACTCGGTGGAGGGCCGCTTTCCCTTCCTGGACCACCGGCTGGCGGAATTCGCCGGCACCGTCCCGGCCTCGGTGAAGCTTGAGTCCCTGGTGGAAAAGTCGATATTGAAGCGAGGGGTTGCGGATCTGCTGCCACAGGATATCCTGCGGCGGCCCAAGCAGCCCTACCGCGCGCCCGACGCCGCCAGCTTCGCCACGCCCGCCGGCCGGGCGATCGTGGCGGAGTTCCTGGGCGACGCTCCCGGCAGCCATTGGCACCCGGGCCGGGTGGCGGCCCTGGTGCGCAAGTGGGAGTCCGGGCGCCTGACCAGCGCCCGCGACAACATGGCCTTCACCGCGGCCCTCAGCGGCCGCCTGCTCGAACACGATTTCGGCCCCGGCTTCGCCGCGCGCCTGGCCCCGCTGGTGCTGGCGTCCGGTCAGCTCGTCTGGCGGGCCGGACCCGGCGGATCCTGACGCGACGACCCGCCCCGCGGGGCAGACCTGGAGATAAACGCCCATGACCGTACGTGACAAGGTGCACGCCTACATCGTCGAGAACTTCCTCTTCGGTGACGCCGAGCCCCTGGCCGACGACACGATGTCCCTGCTGGACGAGGGCATCATCGACTCGGTGGGGGTGATGGAGCTGGTGGCCTTCCTGGAGCAGGATTTCGACGTCAAGGTGGCCGACGAGGAGCTCGTGCCCGAGAACCTGGACTCGGTGGCCAACCTCGTCGCCTTCGTGGGCCGCAAGCAGGCCGCCTAGGCACGCGCATGAGCCCCGAGGCGCAGACCATCCACCGCCTGCTCGAAGGCGCGGCCGACACCCGCGGCGACGCCGTGGGCCTGGTCCACGGCGAACACCGCTGGACCTGGCACGAGCTGGAGGAGCGGGCCAACCGCCTGGCCAACCTGCTCCTGGACCGCGGCCTGGCGGTCGGCGACCGGGTCGGCCTGCTCGCGGACAACGGGCCCGGCTATGTCGCCGGCTACTTCGGCATCCTCAAGGCCGGCGGCTGCGTGGTGGCCCTGAACACCGCCAACCGGGCCGAGTCCCACCGCCGCCTGCTGGCCGACGCGGGAGCCCGTGCCCTGGTCACCGAGGCGGCGCAGGTGCGCCGG
Source organism: Candidatus Krumholzibacteriia bacterium (assembly GCA_046260475.1). Classification (GTDB taxonomy): domain Bacteria; phylum Krumholzibacteriota; class Krumholzibacteriia; order LZORAL124-64-63; family LZORAL124-64-63; genus JACZKN01. The sequence goes on from JBHEPC010000311.1 coordinate 2,269, forward strand.
GACCTGCCGCGGATCACGGCGGGCCTGCCGGACCTGCAGCGGGTGCTAGTCGACCGCATCTCGCCCCAGTGGGACCTGCCTCGGCAGCTGGCGGTGCACGGGGCGGCTGAAGTGGAGGCCGCATCGTCGGCGCGGCCGGCCCTGCCTCTGGGCCCCGGCGATCTGGCGACCATCCTCTACACCAGCGGTTCGACCGGCGTGCCCCGGGGCGTGACCCTGCTGCACCGCAACCTGGCGGCCAACACCCGGCAGATCCGCGCGTACCTGGACCCGCAGCCCGAGGACCGCCAGCTGGTGGTGCTGCCCTTCCACTATTCCTACGGCAAGTCGCTGCTGCTGACCCACGCCGCGGTCGGCGCGTGCCTGGTGATCGACAACCGCTTCGCCTACCCGTCGGCGGTCGTCGACACCATGGCGGCCCAGCGGGCGACCACCTTCGCCGGCGTGCCCTCCACCTACGCGATCCTCGCCGCGCGCACCGATTTCCTGACCCGGACGCTGCCGGACCTGCGCACCCTGACCCAGGCCGGCGGCGGCATGGCGCCGGCCCTGGTGCGCCGGGTCCGCGACGCCTTCGCCGGGCGGGCCCGCCTGTTCGTCATGTACGGCCAGACCGAGGCCTGCGCGCGCCTGAGCTGGGTGCCGCCCGAGCGCCTAAAGGAGAAGCTGGGCTCCATCGGCATCGGCATTCCCGGGGTCGAGCTGCTGGTGCGCCGCGAGGACGGCCGCGAGTGCGCCGTGGACGAGGTGGGGCAGGTGGTGGCCCGCGGCGAGAACATCATGCGGGGCTACTGGAACGATCCGGCCGAGACGTCCCTGGTCCTGACCCCGGAGGGGGACCTGCTGACCGGCGACCTGGGCCGCAAGGACACGGACGGCTACATCTTCCTGGTGGACCGCATCAAGAACATGATCAAGGCCGGCGCCAACCGGGTCAGCGCCAAGGAAGTCGAGGACGCCATCGCCGAAGTGCCTGGCGTGGAACAGGTTTGCGTGGTCGGGGTGCCCGCTGAGCTGCTGGGCGAGGCCATCGAGGCCCACGTCGTGCCCGTCCCGGGGGCCGGATTGACGGAAAAGGCGATTCTCGCCCATTTGCGGGACACTTTGGCCCTGTTCAAGCTCCCCCGCACGGTACACTTCCGTGATAATCTGCCAAAAAACTCCTCCGGCAAGATCTTGAAAGCCGAACTGAAGAAACGGAAATAAACGTAGATTTTTTGCTGTACTGATTCTTCCCCCGTGCTATACTTCGTGATGCACCGCATATGTCCGCTTGGGGAATCGCCCCATTGGTCAACTTGGGTTTTTGCAGAGGAGCGTTACAATGAAGAAGCTGGCTCTCGTGATCGTCTTCAGCCTGATGGCGGGATCTGCTTTCGGGCAGTACTGGTCCTCCAACAACGTCGGCGTGTACCTCGACCCCATGGCCGAGGAGAACTGCGGCTTCGGCACGGGCGAGATCGGCTGCTACCTGGTCGGCACCGGCCTCGAGACGGCCACCGTCGGCGGCTTCGAGCTGAAGCTGCTGGTCGAGGGCCCGGCCTTCGGTCCGCTGAACGCCGCCTATCCCGTCGACGGCATCAACCTGGCCAGCCGCACGGACGAGTGGATCGTCGGCTACGGCACGCCCACGCCGACCACCGGCGGCCTGGTCGTGTTCATGACCTTCGACCTGTTCGTGCAGGATGACCTGACCCCGACCGAGCTCTTCATCGAGCCCGTGTACTTCGCGAGCCTCCCGGGCACCGGCGCCTACCTGGACGGCGCGGACCTGAACGTGATCCTGCCGCTGTACAACAGCACCGGCGACCCGGTCACCGGCGACAAGGTGCCCGTCATGACGCTGAACGGTCAGTGCACGGTGGACACCGAGGACGCATCCTGGGGCGAGGTCAAGAGCCTGTTCCGGTAACCCGGCGGCCCTGAGACCCTTCTGACGAGAGCAAAGCCGCCCCCCGCATGCGGGGGGCGGCTTTCTGCTGGCGTTCGGCGAAACGGGCCCCGGGCAGGCCGGCGCCGCTGCCGTCAGTCCTCTTCCGCCGCCGTGGAAACATCCAGCTCAGGGTCGCGGCCCTCCTGCCAGGCCCGCAGCCCCTCGGCCGTCTCCCGCGACATCCAGCACTGCTGCTGGGATTCCCACTCGTAGTCCAGCATCGCGGTCATGTCCAGCTGCGCGGCCTGCTGCACGCCCAGCTTCAGCAGCCGCACCGCCGGCTGGGGCAGGCGCCGCAGCCGCTCCAGGAAGGCGTCGACCTCCTCCTCGAAGGTCCCTTCGCCCAGCAAGCGGTCCACCAGGCCCAGGCGGTAGGCCTCCGCGGCCCCCAGCACGCGCCCGGTCCACAGGAAATCGAGGGTCCGCCCCGGGCCGATCAGCCGGGGCAGGGTGTGGACCAGGCCCCAGCCCGGCATCACCCCGGTGGTCAGGCCGGTCGAGCAGAAGCTGGCCGTGGGGGCGGCCAGGCGGACGTCCGCGGCCAGGTAGAAGCCCAAACCGAAGTCGCGCACGTCGCCCCGGGTGACCGCGACCACGGGCTTGCCCGTCTCCTGGATCAGCGTCACCAGCCGCCGGGCGATCACGTCGTCGGCGGCCAGGGTCTCGAATCCGCCGCCTTCGCGATGGGCCTCGGACAGGCCGTCCAGGTGGTGGTGCAGGTCGAAGGCGTGGTCGCCGTCCATGACCGCGATGACCCGCACGGCGTTGTCCTCCTGCAGCCGCAGCATCAGGTCGACGAACTCGTCGCACAGTTCGCCCAGCTCAGGGGTGCCGGGGCCGATCAGGCGCAGGCGGGCGCAGCCGTCGGCGATCTCGCAGTCGAAGTTCCGGTATTCCATGTGGGCTCCTGCCAAGTTGGGGGCGACCGCGGCCGGGACCGGCGTCGCGGCGGTGCCCCCAAGATAGGCGATGGTCCTGCCGGAGGGAAGCGTCCGGCCGACCGGTGGACAGGACGGCGGCCTGCCGGTAGATTGGGTGCTGCAAACCGGGGCGCGAGGGCAGGGGCCCAGCTCCCGGGAAGGAGCCCTCGCATGCGCGTCTTTGTCACCGGCGGCACCGGCCTGGTGGGCGGCCGCCTCATCGAGTCCCTCGTCCGGCGCGGCGACGCCGTGGTCTGCGTGACCCGCGACCCGGCCCGGGCCCGCGACCGCCTGCCCGCGCCCGTCGAACTGGTGGGGGCCGATCCGACCCTCGCCGGCGGGTGGCAGGACCGCCTCGTCTCCTGCGACGCGGCGGTGAACCTGGCCGGCGCCTCGGTGGGCGATGGCCGCTGGACCGCCGCCCGCAAACGCCGGCTGCGCCGCTCGCGCCTGGCCACCACCGACCACGTGGCCGCCGCGATCGCCGGCGCTGGGCACCCCATGACCCTGGTCAGCGCCTCGGCGGTGGGCTACTACGGCGACGGCGGCGGGCAGGCCCTGGGCGAGGACGCCCAGCCCGGTCAGGACTTCCTGGCGCGCCTGGCCGTGGAGTGGGAGAACACCGCGCGCGAGGCCGAGCGGGGCGGGGCGAGGGTGGTGCTGCTGCGCATCGCCATGGTCCTGGCCCGCGACGGCGGCGCGCTGCCGGTCATGCTGCGGCCCTTCCGCCTGGGCCTGGGCGGACCGCTGGGCGGCGGCCGCCAGTACCAGCCCTGGATCCACCTGGACGACCTGGTGGCGGCCATCCTCTTCGCCCTGGACACTCCGGCCCTCGCCGGTCCGGTCAACGCCTCGGTCCCCAATCCGCCCACCCAGGCCGCCTTCGCCAAGGCCCTGGGCCGCGCCGTCGGCAAGCCGGCCGTCCTGCCCACCCCCGCCTTCGTCCTGCGCCTGCTGCTAGGCGAGAAAGCCGACCTGGTCCTCAACGGCCAACGCGCCCTCCCCAACGCCCTGCGCACCCAAGGCTTCAAGTTCCTCTACCCCGAACTCGACGCCGCCCTCGCGGACCTCTTCGCCTGATAAGGTGCGCACGCGCTCGTCGTAGGGTAGAGTGGGGGTTCCGTACACACCGGTGGGGCGCGTCCTCGGCCTTCGGCCTGCGGGATGCGCCCCACCGGTGTGTACGGAACCCCCGCTCTAACCTACGACGAACGCGTCCGCCACCGTATCACCGGACTCGAAGCGGGACAGGGAGAGGGACGCGATGATGTCGTCGGGCTCGCCGGTCACTATGTGGCGGGCCATGCGTTTGCCGGACATGGGGCCGAGCATGAAGCCGTGCCCGCTGAAGCCGCAGATGTGCCAGTAGCCGTCCAGGCCCGGCACGCCGCCCAGGATGGGGCGGTGGTCCGGCGTCACGTCGTACAAGCCCGCCCATTGGCGCATCATGCGCACC
>JBHEPC010000353.1:0-2744 GCA_046260475.1 Candidatus Krumholzibacteriia bacterium
CGCCCGGCGCAAGCCGAAGGTGCTGCTGCCGGTCACCCTGAACCCGCGCTGGCGACGGGTGGCCCGCACCATGCTGCAGGGCTTCGGCGTGGAGATCGTCGACATCCCCGCGCGCGCCGACGGCACCATGGACACCGACGCCCTGGCCACCCTGGCCGACAAGGACACGGCGGCCGTGGTGGTGCAGAACCCCAACTACCTGGGCCTGGTCGAGCCGGTGGACGAGCTGGCCGCCGCGGCCCGGGCCGCCGGCGCGGCGGTGGTCGCCTGCGTCAACCCGGTCTCCCTGGCGGTGCTCAAGTCCCCGGGCGAGTACGGCGCCGAGCTGGCGGTGGGCGAGGCCCAGCCCTTCGGCATCAACCTGGGCTGGGGCGGCCCCCTGCTGGGGTTCCTGGCCTGCAGCGACGAGCACAAGCGCCGCATCCCCGGCCGCGTGGTCGGGCGCACGACCGACAGCCGCGGCCAGGAAGGCTACGTGCTGACCCTGCAGACCCGCGAGCAGCACATCCGCCGCGAGAAGGCCACCAGCAACATCTGCAGCAACCAGGGGCTGAACGCCCTGCGCGCCACGGTGTACCTGACCATGCTGGGCGGCGACGGCCTGCCCGAATTGGGCCAGGCCAACCTGGTCCGGGCCGCGGCCCTGCGCCGCCGCGTGCAGGGCATCGCCGGCGTCAGCCTGCCCTTCCCGGGGCCGGTGTTCAACGAGTTCGTGCTGCGCCTGCCGCGCCCGGCCGCGGAGTTCCGCGCCTACGCGCGGCGCCACGGCGTGCTGGCGGGCATCCCCCTGGCGGGGTTCGCCGGCTGCACCGACGGGGACCTGCTGGTCGCCGTCACCGAGAAGCGCACCGCCGCCGAGATCGACCAGTACGGCCGCCTGCTCGAGGCGTTCGTCGCCGGCAAGGAGGCCTGAGATGGACGACTCGCAAAAGCAGCCCCGCCGCTGGAACGCCGACCTGCCGGCGTCCGTCTTCGCCAAGGGCCGCGCCGGCCGCCGGGGGCTGACCTTCCCCCGCTGGGACGGCGAGGCCGTCGTGCCCGACCTGCCGTCGGGCGCGCGCCGGGCCGCGCCCGCGGACCTGCCCTCGCTGAGCGAGCCGGAGGTCCTGCGCCACTTCACGGCCCTGTCGAACCTGAACCACCACATCGAGCGCGGCATGTACCCGTTGGGCAGCTGCACCATGAAGCACAACCCGCGCCTGAACGAGCAGGTGGCGGCCATGCCCGGCCTGGCGGACCTGCACCCGGAGCAGGACCCGGCGGACGTGCAGGGCCTCTTGGCGGCGCTGAAGCTGCTGGAGACCTCGCTGTGCGAGATCACCGGCTTTTCCGCCTGCAGCCTGATCCCCGCCGCCGGCGCCCAGGGCGAGTACCTGGGCATGCTGGTCATCCGCGCCCTGCACCGGGCGGCCGGCGACCTGGACCGCACCGAGATCCTGATCCCCGACAGCGCCCACGGCACCAACCCGGCCTCGGTGGTGGTGGCGGGCCTGGTCCCGCGCACCATCAAGTCGCGGGCCGACGACGGCCGCATCGACCTGGACGCGCTGCGCGCGGCGGTGGGGCCGAAAACCGCGGGCATCATGATCACCAACCCCAACACCCTGGGCCTGTTCGAGAACGACATCCGCGAGGTGGCGGACATCGTGCACGCCGCGGGCGGGCGCCTGTACATGGACGGCGCCAACCTGAACGCCATCATGGGCCGCACGCGCCCCGGGGACATGGGCTTCGACGTCGTGCACATGAACCTGCACAAGACCTTCAGCACGCCCCACGGCGGCGGCGGCCCCGGCGCCGGCCCCATCTGCGTCACCGCCGAGCTGGCGCCCTTCCTGCCCGGGCCGCGCATCGCCGGCGACGACACCGCCGGCTGGCGCCTGGAGCAGGTGCCGACCGGTCCGGACGACACGGCCATCCACACCTGGTACGGCAACGTGGGCGTGTGCCTGCGGGCCCTCAGCTACATCCTGCGCAACGGCGGCGACGGCCTGGCACGGGTCAGCGACTGCGCCGTGCTGAACGCCAACTACCTGCTGGCCTCGCTGCGGGAGATCCTGCCGGTGCCCCACGCCACGGGCTGCCTCCACGAGTTCGTGGCCAGCGGCGCGGCGTGGAAACAGAAGTACGGAGTCCGCACCCTGGACCTGGCCAAGCGCCTGCTCGACTACGGCGTGCACGCGCCCACCATCTACTTCCCCCTGATCGTGGAGGAGGCCGTCATGGTCGAGCCCACCGAGACGGAGACGAAGGAGAGCCTGGACGAGTTCATCGCCGCAGTCCGCGCCATTCACCGTGAGGCGCAGGAGGACCCCGACCTGCTGCACGGCGCGCCCTTCACCACCCCGGTCGGGCGCATGGACGAGGCCAAGGCGGCCCGCGAGCCGGACCTGCGCTGGCTCGGGCCCTGCAACTGCGGTTGACCGTGGCCCGGCTGCGCGTCCTGCTGGACGGCGCCCTGCCCGGCGCCGCGAACATGGCACGGGATCGGGACCTGCTGGCGGCCCACCGCCCGGGGGACGATCCCGTGCTGCGCATCTACCGCTGGGACCCGCCGGCGGTGACCATCGGCTACAACCAGCAGCTCGCGGACTTCGACGCCGACGGCGTCCGCACCGCCGGCTGGGACGTCGTGCGCCGCCCCACCGGCGGCCGCGCCATCCTGCACGCCGACGAGCTGACCTACGCGGTGGTGGGCACCTCGCCCGGGCCCCTGTTTGGCGATTCCCTGCACGACGTGTACC
>JBHEPC010000364.1:0-2539 GCA_046260475.1 Candidatus Krumholzibacteriia bacterium
TGCCCGGCCAGTGGGGCAAGTACATCGTGGTGCTGAGCGTGCTGCTGTTCGCGGTCTCGACGGCCATCAGCTGGAGCTACTACGGCGACCGCTGCGCCAACTACATCTGGGGGGCGCGGGCCATCTTCCCCTACAAGATGGCCTTCGTGGCCACGCACTACTTCGGCGCCCTGGTGTCCCTTAACGTGATCTGGGAGCTGGGCGACATCGCCCTGGGCGTGGTGATCCTGCCCAACCTCGTCGCGCTGGTCTTCCTGTCCGGCCGCGTGCGCGAGATGACCGACAGCTACTTCGCCCGCCGGCCGTGGCTGGAGAACGCCGAAGTGCACCGGAGCCTGAAGCGGCATTGAGCACGCCGCGGCCCGATCTCTACCTCTGCCGGCCGGGGTACGAGCCCCTGCTGGCGGCCGAACTGGCCGACGCGGGCCTCGTGCCGGGCGAGGTCGGCCCGGGCCGCCTGTGGGCCGCGGGCGGCCTGGACCTGCCCGGCGGGCCGGCCTTTCCCCACCTGATCCTGCACGGGCCGACCGCCCTGGCCGGCGAGGGCGTGAACGCCCTGGCCCGGGCCGCGGCCGAATTGCTCCTGGACTCCCTGCGCGGCGAGCGCGTCCAGGCCGCCTGGCCCTGCGTCGTGGCCTGGGCCCCGGAGCCGCCCGGCCTGGCCCGCCGCGCGGCCGCCGTGCGCGCCGCGCTGCTGGAGCTGCTGCAGCGGCGGGTCGCCCGGGTGGCGAAGCTGGCCGTCGCCGACCCGCCCCGGGGCGGCGGACCGGCCGACGGTCTTTGGCTCTACCTGCCGGAGTTCGGCCGGGCCTGGGCGGCCCGCCGCGCCTGGTCCGGCGGCCAGCGGCGGATGGCCGACGACCCGGCGGCCCCTTCGCGCTCGTACCTGAAGGTCGAGGAGGCCTACGGCGTGCTGGGCGAGGAACCGCAGGCGGGGCAGACGGTGTGCGACCTGGGCGCGGCGCCCGGCGGCTGGAGCTACAGCGCCGCCCGCCGGGGGGCGCGGGTCACCGCCGTGGACAACGGGCCGCTCAAGGGCGGCGCCCTGGGCCATCCGCTGATCGCCCACGTACGGGCCGATGCCTTCGCCTTCGCGCCCGCCGCCGGCGAGGCCTGCGACTGGCTGTTCTGCGACCTGGTCGAGGAGCCGCACCGGGTGCTGCGGGGCATCGTCGCGCCGTGGCTCGAGGGTGGCCGCTGCCGCCGCTTCGTGGTGAACCTGAAAGTGGGGCGGGCCGACACGGCCGCCCTGCTGCGCGAGCTGCGGGCGCCGGGTTCGCCGCTGCGGCGCCACGCGCCTGACGCGCGCATCCGCCACCTGCACCACGACCGTGACGAGCTGACCCTCGTCGGCCGGACCGGCGGCGCCGCCGGATCCGCCCGGCCCAGGGTTCCGGTTGATCCCGGCGCCGGTCCTGGCGCATAGTCCCCGGCGAACGGCAGCCCTGGCGCCGCCCGCAACCCCGGAAGGAGACTCCCATGCCCGAGCACGCCGCCCACCCCGCCCGGCAGGCCCCGCCCGCCTACCGCTGGCTGGTGCTGGTCGTCATCAGCCTGGCCATGTTCGGCAACTACTACGTGTACGACAGCATCGCGCCCATCGCGGACATGCTGAAGTCGGACCTGGGCTATTCGGATGCCGACATCGGCAGCCTCTACTCGATCTACTCCGTTGCGGCGGTGATCGTGCTGCTGATCGGCGGGGTGGTCATCGACCGCTACGGCACCGTCAAGTCGACCATCGTCTTCGGCGGCCTGTGCAGCGTGGCCGCAATGGTCAACGCCTTCACCGACAGCTTCACGGTGATGATGGTCGCGCGCTTCATCCTGGGCCTGGGGGCCGAGCCGCTGATCGTGGCCATCACCACCGCGCTCGCCAAGTGGTTCAAGGGCCGGGAGCTGAGCTTCGCCTTCGGCATCAACCTGACCATCGCGCGGCTGGGCTCGGTGGCGGCCGACTGGTCGCCCACCTGGGCGAAGTTCGCCTACGACAGCTGGCAGGGACCCTTGCTGGTCTCGGCAGTGATCGGCGTGCTCTGCGTGATCTCGCCCCTGGGCTACGGCGCGCTGGAGGCCAACGCCTCGCGCCGCTACGGCCTGGGGCGCGCCGGCGCGACCGACCGGCTGACCTGGAGCGACATGTTCCGCTTCGACCGCTCCTTCTGGTTCGTGGTGGCCCTGTGCGTGACCTTCTACTCGGCCATCTTCCCGTTCCGCTCCTTCGCCATCAAGTTCTTCATCGAGGCCTGGGACATGACCCGCGAGTCGGCGGGGCAGGCCAACAGCGTGCTGCCGTTGGCGGCGATGATCGTCACCCCCCTGTTCGGCCTGCTGGTGGACAAGGTGGGCCGACGCACCCACCTGATGTTCCTGGGCGCGTTCCTGCTGATGCCCGTGTACCTGCTGCTGGCCTACCAGCTGCTGCCCTTCGGTGTGCCCATCGCCCTGATGGGCGTAGCCTTCTCCCTGATCCCGGCGGTGATGTGGCCGGCGGTGGCCTACATCGTCAGCGAGAAGCGGCTGGGGACGGCCTACGCCC
>JBHEPC010000411.1:0-5545 GCA_046260475.1 Candidatus Krumholzibacteriia bacterium
TCCAGGTCGTCAGGTGCCACGGTGGTGCCTCGGTCCGGTCACTGGACGACCAGGTCGGAGAAGTAGACGTTCATCAGCGCGCCCTCGGGCATACGGGCGGCCACGTCCCGGAAGATCTCGTCCCGCAGGGCCTTCTTGCCCTCGGGGGTACCCAGGTCCTCGACCGTCTTGGTCGAGAGCGCCATGATCACGATGTCCCGCAACTGGGGCACCCGCCCGGCGGCCACCTTGGCCACCGCCGCGTCGCGCACCTCCAGGTTGACGTTGATGCGCAGGTAGCGGGGCTTGCGCGCGTCCGAGTCCAGGGTGACGATGATCTCTTCGAGGTTCACCAACTGGCCGAGCTCCGGCAGCGCCGGCGCTTCCTCGACCGCCGGCTGGCCCTGGTCGACGCCCGCGGCCTGCACCCCCAGCCGGGGCAGGATCACGAACTGGGTCAGGCCGATGGCGATGGCCGCCTGCAGCACGACGATCAACCCCAGCACGACCACCTTGTTCTCGAGGAAGGCCAGCTTGCCGCGGCCGCCCTTCTCTTCCTGGACGTCAGATTTCTCGTCGGCCATGGGTAGCTCCTTGTCAGTTCCCGCCGCCGGCGGGCACCCGGCCCAGGCGGCCGGTCACGGGATCGATGATCGTCGCGGCGGCCCCGGCCGCGGGCTGCGGCCGGCCGGTCTGCGCGTCCGCCGCGGCCGCCGCCGTCGCCGCGGGGGCCGCCAGGGGCAGGTCACCGCGCCGGGGCGCCTCGCGGCCGTTCCACTTCAGCAGGATCTCGCCCCGCCGGTTGGCCGTCCGCCCCTGCGGGCTGTCGTTGCCGGCCACGGGGCGGTGTTCGCCGTAGCCCGTGGCCGCCAGGCGGCCGGCGGGCAGGCCGGCAGCTTGAAAGTATCGTGCCACCGACACGGCGCGGGCCGCGGAAAGCTCCCAGTTGGACGGGAAGCGGCCCGAGGCGATGGGGACGTCGTCGGTGTGGCCCTCGACGCGCACCTCGGCCGGGAACTTGCGGAACATGCGGCCCAGGCGGTCCAGGACGGGGGCCGCCTCCGGGCGCAGCTCGGCGCGGCCGGAGTCGAACAGGAACGGGGCGTTCATGCGGAAGAGCACGCCGTCGTCGCGGATCTCCACCTGGACGTCGTCCTGGACCTCGCGATCCAGAACCTCCTTCTCGACGCTGCGGATCTCGTAGAGGAACTCGAGGTCGCTCTCGCGGAAGGTGTCGGTGGGCACCAGGGGGACGTTCAGCTCGATGACGGCCTCCGGCTTGGCCATGACGCCGAACGCGTCCTTCAGCGACTTGGCGGCCTGCTCGAACTTGACTTCCTGCATGGACGAGAACGAGACGATGAGCACGAAGAAGGTCAAGAGCAGGGACATCATGTCCCCGTAGGTCATGACCCAGCCGTCCAGGCCCTTCTTGGCGACGATCTTCTTCTGCCTGGCCACGGGGCCTCCCTGCCGCCGCCGGGACCGGTCGACGCCGGCTGCCCGGTCAGGCCGCCTTGTCCTTGGACTCGTCGAGCTTGCGCCGCAGGGTCGGCGAGAGGAAGGACTTCAGCTTCTCCTCGACGATCCGGGGCGAGTCGCCGCTCTGGATGGCCATGATGCCGTCGATGACCATCTGCTTGACCAGCATCTCCTCTTTCGACCGGTTCTCCAGCTTGCCCGCCATGGGCAGGAAGAAGGCGTTGGCCATCACGGCGCCGTAGAAGGTGGTGATGAGCGCGGTCGCCATGCCGGCGCCGATCTGGGTGGGGTCCTCCAGGTTGGAGAGCATGTTCACCAGGCCGATCAGGGTGCCGATCATGCCGAAGGCCGGCGCGTAGGTGCCGCCGGCGGAGAGGATGCTCGAGCCTTCGGCGTGGCGGCTCTCGATCTGCGCCACGTCCGTCTCGAGGATCTTCTCCAGCAGCTGCGGGTCGGTGCCGTCCACGGCCAGGCGCAGCCCCTTGCGCAGGAAGGGATCGGGCTCGCTCTCCGAGTCCTCCTCCAACGCCAGCATGCCCTCGCGGCGGGCCCGCTCGGCGTAGCGCACGAGCTTGGCGATCACCTCGTCGGGATCCTCGACCGCGAACAGGACGGCCTTCTTGCAGACCTTCACCAGACCGAGGATGCGCGCCAGCGGGAAGTTGACCAGCAGCGCGCCCAGGGTGCCGCCCAGGACCACCGCTACCGACGGCATGTCGACGAAGCCGTCCAGATCCCCGCCCAGCATGATGGACCAGACGATCAGGCCGAACGCGACGACGATGCCGACGACTGTTGCGATGTCCACGCCATGCACCCCTTCGCTGCCCGTCGGGCGGGTCAGCCCTCGAAGACCGAGCCGGTGCCCCCGGTCGGGATCGGGTAGATGCGCGCCCGGCTCCGGTAGCCGATGGCCCTGGTCACGACGTCGTCGATGTCCTCCAGCACCATGATCTTGCGCCCGGTGGTCAGGCTGATCAGCGTGTCGGGAGTGGACTCGATGAACTCGATCAGGTCGGCGTTCACCACCAGCTCTCTCCCGTTAAGTTTCGTGACTTTGATCATGGACTTTAGCTCCCTGTCGCGTCCCCCCGGCGACGGCGGGGACGGGACCGATCCGTCAGCCCCGGCCCCAGGCGGTCATGGTCCCGCTGGCCCCGTCACTAGCGGATCAGGTTGACCAACTCCTGCATGACCTGGTCGGCCGTGGTGATGACCCGGCTGTTGGCCTGGAAGGCCCGCTGGGCCACCACCAGGCTGGTGAACTCCTTCGCCAGGTCCACGTTGCTGGTCTCCAGGGCCCCGGGCACCAGGTTCACGCCGTTGCCCTGGCCCGCGAACGTCTCCATGGCCTGCCCCGAGTTGCCGCTCAGCCGGTAGGTGTTGTTGGCCTCGCGCATCAGGCCCGCCTGGTTGGAGAACTGCGCCATCCCGATCTGGGCGATGGCCTGCATGGTGTCGTTGCTGAAGATGCCCGTGATCACACCGCTCTGGTCGATGTCGTAGTCCACCAGGGTGCCCGAGCCGTAGCCGTCGGCGATGGAGCGCAGGTTGCCCGAGCCCTCGAACTGGGTCAGGCCGGTCAGGGCGCCCACGGTGCCGTAGTCCACGGCCAGGGAGACCACCTCGGCCCCCTCCTGCCCCGCGGCCTGGGGCCGGAACGTGATGGCGCCGCCCTGGTCGTCGTAGGTGAAGCTGCTGATGGCTCCCGTGTCCGAGAAGGTCACGCGCCCAGACCTGCCGGTGAGGATCTGCTCGCCGCCCTCGAGGTCGGCCTCCCAGATCCACTCGTTCATCCCGGCCACCTTCTCGAAGTCGAAGCTGATGGTGTGCTGCCCGCCCAGGGAATCGTAGACCGTCGTGGAGACGGTGAAGGTCTTCTGGTCGGTGGCCTGCTGGGTCTGGGCGAAGCTGAAGGCCGACTCCAGGGTCGAGTTGATGCGCCCGTCCTCCTGCAGCGTGATCTCGCTGATCGCCGCCGCCGTGCCCACCTCGCCGGTGATGACCATCTGGCCCTGGTCGTTGATCACGGCCGGCGTCGAGTGGGTGCCCAGGGCGAACTGGTACTCCTGCGCCAGCTCCGCCAGGGTGGTCGTCGTGTCCACCACCACCTGGCGCTCGTCGATGCTGTCGCCGCCCACCGAGCCGCCGATCAGCAGGGTCGCGCTCCCGCTGTCGAGATCGATGCCCAGGGGGTTGCCGGAGCCGTCGTAGAGGGACGCCAGGGTGTCGGTGCCCTCCGCGTAGGCCCGCAGCCCGGCCGTCGTGGAGCTCGCCGCCGGGTCGATGGCGGCGTCGAAGACCATGTTCTGGTTGAAGGCGGTGTTGGCCGTGACCGTCAGCGACAGGCCGTCGATGGCCGTCGCCCCGTTGTTGGTCACCTGCAGCTCACCGGTCGTCCCCAGGCTGAAGGCGACGTTCTGGCCGTTGGCGGCCATCTCCGCGTTGAGCCAGTCCACCAGGTCCTGGTAGGTCGAGCCGGCCTCGATCTCGAAGGTGCTCGTGGTCAGGTCGCCGCCCGCGCTGCGCCCGTTGACCCGCACCAGGTCGCCCTGGTTCAGACCCAGCGGACCCTGCGTGGTGCCGTTCAGGGCGGTCAGCAGGTCGCCCGCCTCGGCTGCCGCCAGGAAGGTGCGGCTCTGCATCACCGAGGCCTGGGCGTCGGCGCTGGCGTCCAGGTTGCCCATCAGCTGGACGGTGGCCGAGGGCTGGGCCGGCACCACCAGGCCCGGGTCGATGTAGATGTCCTCCATGGGCCCGGTGCCGATCACGCCGGCGGCGTCGGCCATCACGCCCTGGACCTTCAGGCCGGTCGACGGGCTGACCAGGTAGTTGTTGCTGTCCATGCCGAACACGCCCGCCCGGGTGTAGGTACGGCTGGTGCCGTCGCTGAGGATGAAGAAGCCGTTGCCCTGGATGGCCAGGTCGGTCTTGTTCCCGGTGGTCTCGAAGTTGCCCTGGTTGAAGTTGGTGTCGATGCTGCCGACACGGGTGCCCAGGCCCACCTGCTGGGGATTGACGCCGCCGAGGCCGCCGCTTACCGGCCGCGACGCCGACTGCAGGGTCTGCGCCAGCATCTCGTTGAAGGTCACGCGTCCGGACTTGAACCCCACCGTGTTGCTGTTGGCGATGTTGTTGCCGATCACGTCGAGGTTCGTCAGATTGGCCGACAGGCCCGAGACACCGGAGTACAGGGACTTGAACATGGGATCCTCCCGGTTGGGTGGGCGCCGCCGGTCGGGCGGCGCGCGACCTCAGCTGACCTTGTAGATGTCCGAGACGTAGAACTCGCGTCCGCCGACCATGACGACCGCGACGTTGTTGACATAGCGCAGACCCTCCACCGGGCCCGTCATCAGCGTGGTGAAGGGCACCGCGGCGTCGCCCTTGGCCACCTCGACCGAGACCGTGTAGTCGCCGTCGGCCGCGACCGTGCCGTCGTCCAGCTTGCCGTCCCAGGTCGCGGTGTTCAGGCCCGGCGTGACGTCACGGTGGTAGGTGCGCACGACCTTGCCCGTGTCGTCGGTGACGGTGATCGTGGCCCGGCCCGCCCCCTGGGCAGCGATGGTCGTCTCGGTAGCCGCACCGTCGGTCACCGACAGCGCGTTGCCCTCGACGGTGACGTTCTTGCCCACGAGCCCCAGCATCGCCGTGTTGTTGATGGACTGGGCCATCAGCAGGTTCTCGTCCAGCTTGGCGCTCTGGGCCTGCATCTCCTCGAGCATGGTGAACTGGGTGATCTGCCCCGTGAACTCGGCGTTGTCCATGGGGCTGAGGGGATCCTGGTTCTGGATCTGCGCCACCAGCAGCTGCATGAAGTCCAGCTTGCCGATGGCGGAGTAGTCGCGTGCGGGGGCGCCCACGACCGGCCCGTAGCCGTCGGTGAATCCCTGGATCGTGCTCATCTAGCGACCTCCCCTGGCCAGGTCGGCCCAGGCCTCGGCGGTGGTTCCGGGTTCGCGGCGCGGCTGGCGCCCGCCGCCATGGCCGTCCTGGGAGCGCGGCTGGCCGTCGCGGCGCTCGTCGTGGCGCAGCTCCTGGCGGGGACCGCTGCCCTCCCGCTGCTCGACGCGGATCTCCACGG
>JBHEPC010000415.1:0-5740 GCA_046260475.1 Candidatus Krumholzibacteriia bacterium
GGTGAACATGGTGGGCACGCCCAGTTTGTCCCGGACCACCTGGTAGAAGTCCCGGGCCGAGATGCCGCGGTAGACGTTCGAGCCCAGCACGTCCAGGCCCTTGCACTCCTGGGCGATGAGGTCGATGTACTGCAGGTCGCCGTTGGCGATGGCCACGGGCCGATCCGGGTCGCGGGCCTTGATCTCGGCGATGACCTCGCCGAACAGCGAATAGAGGTAGCGGGCCCGGGCTTCTTGCCGCTCGCCCTCGGGCAGGGCCTCGATCTCGAAGGAGGCCCAGGTCAGGCCGTAGTTGTTCTCGTTGCCCAGCAGCCACATCAGCATGCCCGGGGTGCCCTGGAACTCCTCCACCAGGGCGACGACCTCGCTCTTCAACTGCGCACGCACCCGCGGGTCGCTGTAGTCGGTGTTGGGCAGCCAGACGCCGTCGAGGGTCAGGCCGTAGCGCCCCACCGTGTGGTTGATGATGGTCCAGATGCCGTACTTCTCGTACACGTACCGCACCCAGCGCGGGGGCATGCCCACGTAGTGGCGGATGGTGTTGACGCCCATGGTCTTCAGCAGGGGCATCTCCCGGGCCAGGGCCGCCTCGATGAACTCGTCCGGCTTGTTCCAGAAGTCGTAGCTGTAGTTGGTGCCGATGGGCTGGTATTCCCAGTTCATGCCCAGGACCATGAAGTCGCGGCCGTCCACCTGCAGCCGCTGGCCGTCGGCGTCGGACACGATCTCGATGGCGGGCAGGTCCGCCGGCGCGGCGGTGGCCGGGCCGGCGCAGAGGGCCAGCAATCCGCCCAGGACGATGGGGCTGAGCAGGCTAGGGATCGAACGCACGGCGGTCTCCTCGGGTTGGCGGGGCGTCGGGTTCGGGCAGGGCGTTGGCGGCGATGACGTCGCGATACCAGGCGGCGCTGTCCCTCGGCAGCCGGCGCAGGGTGCCGGGCTCCAGGGCGTAGAGGCCGAACTTCTTCGTGTAGCCGTAGCCCCACTCGAAGTTGTCCAGCAGGGACCACAGGAAGTAGCCGGCCAACGGCACGCCGTCGGCCAGGGCGGCGCGGGCGGCCGCCAGGTGCCCGCGCAGGTACTGCAGCCGCCGGGTGTCGGCGATGCGGCCGTCCGGACCGACGGGGTCGTCGTAGGCGGCGCCGTTCTCGGCGATGTACACGCGCCGTGGTCCGTAGTCGCGGTGCACCCGCAGCAGGCCCTCGTGCAGGCCGGCCGGGTACACCTCCCAGCCCATGTCGGTGACCGGGGTGTCCGGACCGGGGGGCACGGCCCGCGGCCGTCCGTCCGGGCCGGCTTCCAGCACCGCACGGCTGTAGTAGTTGATGCCCAGGAAATCCAGGGGCGCGGCGATGGCCGCCAGGTCGCCCGGCTGCACGAACGGCAACTCGGGCCCCGGCAGGTGGCCCGCCGCGACGCGGTCGGCCACCGCGTCGTCGGGGTAGGCGCCCCGCAGCAGGGGGTCCAGGTACCAGCGGTTGAAGAAGCCGTCGAACCAGCGGGCGGCGTCCCGGTCCCCGTCGCGGTCCGTGGCCGCGTAGGCGGGGCAGAGGTTGTGGACGATGCCGACCTCGGCGCCGGGCCGTTCCCGGCGGATCGCCGCGGTCGCCCAGCCGTGGGAAAGCAGCAGATGGTGGGCCACGCGCAGGGCCTCGGCGGGGTCGCGGTGGCCGGGGGCGTGGTGGCCCTCCTCGTGGCCCAGGACCGCGATGCACCAGGGCTCGTTGTGGGTGACCCAGCGCTGCACCCGATCGCCCAGGTGGCGCACGACCAGGGCGGCGTACTCGACGAAGGCCTCGGCGGTCGCGCGCTCGGCCCAGCCGCCCCGGTCCTGCAGGGCCTGGGGCAGGTCCCAGTGGTAAAGCGTGGGGAAGGGCTCGATGCCCGCCTCCAGCAGGGCGTCCACCAGCCGGTCGTAGAAGGCGACGCCCGCCGCGTTGGGGCGGCCGCGGCCCGTGGGTTGGATGCGCGGCCAGGCGATGGAGAAGCGGTAGGCGCCCAGGCCCAGCCGCCGCATCAGGGCGACGTCGTCCTCCCACTGGTGGTAGTGGTCGCAGGCCGTGGTGGAGTCGCTGCCGTCGGCGATGTTGCCGGGGGTGGCGGCGAAGCGGTCCCAGATGGACTCGCCCCGGCCGCCGGCGTTGGGGGCGCCCTCGATTTGCTGGGCGGACGTGGCCGCACCCCAAAGGAACCCGTCGGGGAAGCGCGGATCCGGCGTGCTGCGCAGGTCGGCCACGGCGTATCAACTCCTGCAGTCCGTTGGTCTTGCCGTACCATCCGCGATTTCTGCGGTGGGCGCCAAAAAAATCTTTGTTCGGACTCCGAACATAGTGTATGATGAGGGTGGGCCTGTCAAGACCTGTTCGAACCGGTCCCGGCGCCGCTTCCGGCCGGACCGGACGCCGGTGAAGTCTCCTGCCAAGTGAGGTCCGAAATGAAAAACCTTGTTCTCGTGGTCCTCGCCGCCCTGCCGCTGCTGCTGGCGCCGGCGGCCCACGCCGATCTGGCGGCCTACAGCCAGGACTTCGAACTGCTGGATCAGCTCGACCCCAACGCCCTGGCCACCGACGGCTGGGTGGTCTACGGCAACGTCTACGCGCCCGATCTGACCTACCTGTACGGCTACGGCGCGTTCCCCGCCCCCAACCACGAGTTCGGCTTCTGCCAGATCGACCTCCTGCAGGGCGGCGTCGAGCAGGGCCTGCAGCAGCTGGTGGTCTTCAGCGACTACAACAACGTCGACCACGCCAACGGCAACTGGATCGAGTCGAACGTCTACCACGAGCAGACGGTCGGCGCCGCCGACGTGGGCTCGGTCTGGAGCTTCGAGTTCCAGGCGAAGCGGGGCAACATCGCCGGCACGTCGACCGCGCTGGCGTTCATCAAGACCCTGAACCCCGCCGCGGGCTACGCCACCACCAACTTCCTGTTCGAGGACATGACCGCCATCCCCGACACCTGGGGCGGCTGGACCATCTCCATCACCATCGACGCGTCGCTGGTGGGCCAGCTCCTGCAGTTCGGCTTCGCGAACACGGCCACCCTGTACGAGAGCTCGGGCATCTTCTACGACAACGTCGTCTTCCACAAGACGGGCGAAGTGTCCGGCGTGCCGGGCGCCGGGGCCGCGGGGCTGGTCCTGCACCAGAACTACCCGAACCCCTTCAACCCGACGACGCGGATCGACTTCGCGCTGGAGCAGCCGGACCGGGCGGACCTGTCGGTCTACGACCTGGCCGGACGCCGTGTCGCCGTCCTGGTGCAGGCCGAGCTGGGTGCGGGCGAGCACCATGCGACCTGGGACGGGCGCCGCGACGACGGCGCGCCGGCGCCCAGCGGCCGCTACTTCTACGTCCTGCGGACCGCGGCCGGGCAGGCGGCCCGGGGCATGGTCCTGGTGAAGTAGGAAGACGTCCGGCGATGAGAGGCAGGCGCGCCCCCGCAGCCTCCGCCCCCGGGGCGGACGCATCGCCCCGCACCCCGCAGGGCGGCTTCGTCGAGCTCGACGGCCAGGAGCACTACCGCATCGCCGCCAGCGATCTGCTGGCGCCGTTCCTGGTCAGCCTGCCCAGCGACACGGACCTGTGGATGTTCGTGGCCTCGGGCGGGGGCCTGACCGCGGGCCGGGTCGATCCGGAGGGCGCGCTCTTCCCCTACGTGACCGTGGACCGCCTCCACGACGGCCACCACCACACCGGGCCGCTGACCCTGCTGCGGGTGGCGCGGCCCGGGGGCGAGGAGGTGCTGTGGCAGCCCTTCGCCCCGCGCGCAGGGCACCGCGGCACGGTCGAGCGCAACCTCTACAAGAACAGCGTGGGCAACCGCCTGGTCTTCGAGGAGGTGGAGCACGAACTGGGCCTGGTCTTCCGCTACGCCTGGGCCGCCTGCGACGAGTTCGGCTGGGTGCGCACGGCAACGCTGGAGAACCGGGGCGCCCGGCCGACGGCGGCCGTCGTGCTGGACGGCCTGCGCCGCCTGCAGCCCTTCGGCGCGCCCCTGGCGCTGTACCAGACGGCCAGCAACCTGGTGGACGCCTACAAGCGCAGCGAGCTGGACCCCGAGACGGGGCTGGGCATCTTCTCCCTGACCGCCGGCATCACCGACCGGGCCGAGGCCCTGGAGGTGCTGCGGGCCAACGTCGCCTGGTGCTGCGGGCTGGAGGGGCACCGGGTGCACCTGTCGGCCGCCGCGGTGGCGGCCTTCCGGCGCGGCCAGGTGCTGGGCGAGCAGGCCCGCCTGGACGGGGCGCCGGGCAGCTACCTGGTCAGCGCGCCGGTGCGCCTGGAACCGGGCGGGTCCGTGCGCTGGCACCTGGCGGCCGACGCCGGCCGGGACCACCTGCAGATCGCCGCACTGCGCCGGCGCCTCCAGCAGGAGCCGGACCTGGACGGGGCCATCACCGCGGCGCTGGAGCAGGCCACGCAGAACCTTTGGCGCATCGTCGCGGGCGCGGACGGGCTGCAGGAGGGCGGGCACCGGGAGGCCACGGCCCACCACTTCGCCAACGTCCTGTTCAACACCATGCGCGGGGGCGTCTTCGCGAGCGAGCACGAGGTGCAGACCGCCGACCTGGCCGAGTTCCTGCAGGTGCGCAGCACGGCGGTCGCGGCCCGCAGCAGGGAGTTTTTGGCCTCGCTGCCGCCGCGGCTGCCGGTGACCGAACTGCGGGCGGCCGCCCGCGCGGCCGGCGACCCTGACCTGGTGCGCCTGGTGCACGAGTACCTGCCGCTCTACTTCGGCCGCCGCCACGGCGACCCGAGCCGGCCGTGGAACCGTTTCTCCATCCACGTGCGCGACGACCGGGGGCGCCGCCGCCTCTACCACGAGGGCAACTGGCGGGACATCTTCCAGAACTGGGAGGCCCTGGGCCTGTCCTACCCCGCCTTCCTGCCCCACATGGTGGCCCGCTTCGTCAACGCCTCCACCGTGGACGGGTTCAACCCGTACCGCATCACCCGCGACGGGGTGGACTGGGAGGTGCCGGCGCCGGACGACCCGTGGAGCAACATCGGCTACTGGGGCGACCACCAGATCGTTTACCTGCTGCGCCTGCTGGAGGCGCTGCGGGACCACGAGCCCGGCGCCATCGGCGCCCTGCTGGCCGAGGAGATCTTCTCCTACGCCGACGTGCCCTACCGCCTGAAACCCTACCGCGAGATCCTGCGCGATCCCCGCGACACCATCGCCTACGACGAGGCGAAGGACGGGCGCATCGCCGCGCGGGTCAAGGCCCAGGGGACCGACGGCCGCCTGGTGCCCGGCCCGGACGGCGCGGTGCTGCAGGTGAACCTGCTGGAGAAGCTGCTGGTGCCGGCCCTGTCGAAGCTCTCGAACCTGGTTCCGGACGCCGGCATCTGGATGAATACCCAGCGCCCGGAGTGGAACGACGCCAACAACGCCCTGGCTGGGGGCGGCGTCTCGGTGGTGACCCTCTGCCACCTGCGCCGGTACCTGACCTTCCTGGCCGACACGGTGACCGGGGCCGCACCCGCGTCCCTGCCGGTCTCGGCCGAGGTCGCCGCCTGGTGCGAGCGCGTGGCCGCGATCCTGGCCGAGGAGCGGGCGCTGCTGGGGCCGCATCCTTTGGCGGGCCGCGACCGCCTGGGCGTCATGGACCGCCTGGGCGAGGCCTTCGCCGCCTACCGCGCCGCCGTCTACGACCGCGGCCCGGGCGAACGGCGCGCCCTGGCGCTCCACAAGGTGCGCAGCCTGTGCCGCGACGCCCTGGCCTGGGTGGACC
>JBHEPC010000451.1:0-6203 GCA_046260475.1 Candidatus Krumholzibacteriia bacterium
AGACCCGCTTGCTGCAGCGCCGTCTTGATGTTCTCGACCACCTTGTTCCCGTCGGCCGGGTAGTCGCTGCAGGTGCGGATCGGCGGCGCCGCCTTGCGGCCGCTCGGCCTGAACTTCCCGACCCCCTGGAAGGGCACGGCCTCGGCGCCGTTGATCACGGCCGGCACCATCCGGCCGGCGGCGTTCTGCACCAGCTTGGTCATGGGAGTTCTCCTTGGAGCAGCGTTTCGAGGATGCCCGCGGCCGCGCGCACGGCGCGGGGGCAGGGTTCCTTGCTCAGGCCCTGGGCCTTGACCTGCTCGGCCACGCCGGGCAGGGCCAGGTTGTGGCCGAGGATGTCCGTGCAGAGGGTCGAACCCTGGTCGACGGCGTAGCGGCGCAGAAACTCCTGGGTCAGCCGGCGGATGCGCTCCTGGCCATCCGCATCGTCGGGGCCACGGTGGCCGCAGACCAGCCCCAGCACCAGCACCGCGCCGGTGGCGGCGCCGCAGGGCCCGTCGCTGCGGCTCAGCCCGCCGCCCAGGGGCGAGGCCAGGCGCAGCGCCGCGTCCCGATCCAGGCCATGGTCGGGGCCGTAGGTCGCCAGCAGCGCCTGGGCGCAGCTGTAGCCGGCCTCGAACATGGCGACGGCCTCGTCGACGCGGCTGGGCGGCGCGCCGCTCACGCCCCCTCGTCCTCGCGCCAGCCGGCTGCCAGCCGCCCCACCCGCACGGCGGTGGCCACGGTGGCCAGGGCCCGCTTGACCACCGGCGCGTCGATCATCTTGCTGCCCAGGCTGACCACGCCCAGGCCGCGCCGCTCGGCGTCCTCGTAGGCCAGGACGATCTGCCGGGCCTTGGCGATCTCGGCCTGGTCGGGCGCGAAGGCATCGTGGACCACGGCGATCTGGCGCGGATGGATGCAGCCCTTGCCCACGAAGCCCAGTGCCTTGGCCTCCAGGCAGCCGGCGCGCAGGCCCTCCATGTCGGCCACGTCGCTGAACACCGTGTCGATGGGCTGCACGCCCGCCGCCCGGGCGCCGTTGAGCACCTGGGCCCGGGCCCAGAAGGACTCGTGCCCTTCGTTGGTGCGTTGGGCGCCGATGTCGGCGGTGTAGTCCTCCAGGCCGATGGCCAGCGCCGCCACGGCGGGGCTGGCGGCGGCGATCTCCCAGGCCCGCCAGGCGCCCAGGGCCGACTCGATGATGGGCATCAGCAGGACCGGATCCTGCACCCCGTGCTCCCGGCGCAGGTCCGCGATGCGTGCGTCCACCGCCTTGACCTGCGCGGGGTCCTCCACCTTGGGGATCAGCACCAGCTGCACGCCGTAAGGCACGACCCACGTGAGATCCTCCAGGCCGCGTTCGCCCTGGTTGATGCGCACCATACGCTCGGCGCCCTGGAAATCCACCGCGCACAGGGCGTTGCGCACCACGGCGCGGGCGGCGTCCTTCTCCGCCGGCGCCACCGAGTCCTCCAGGTCCAGGATGATGCCGTCGGGCCCGTGCAGGCCCGCATTGGCGTGGAACCTGGGCTCGTTGCCGGGCAGGTACAGGCGGCTGCGGCGCAGCCGGTCACGGGCGGTGGGACCGGTGCCGTGGTCCCGGCAGGGCGGCAGCAGGGGCGCAGCCGGCGCGATCCCGGCCCGGCGCACGGCGCACTCCAGGCGCGCGGCGATGACGTAGGGCAGCGCCCCCTGGTCCTCGACCGTGACCGCGGCGTGGGGCACGCCCAGGGTGCGGCAGCCCTCCTCGAGCTGGGCGCGGATGCGGTCGCCGTACATGGCGGCCACCTTGCTCTGCAGCGCGATGCGGACGCCCCCGGCGTCGCCCGGCTCCACCGTGATCCAGCAGTCGGAGCGGACCTGCGGCCCGCGCTTGCCCGCCTCGCCGATCTTCGCCATGACGCCAGCCTTTCCCGGGTTGGAACCGTCGCGGATGGGGTGCGGCCGCCGCGGCGGCC
This sequence comes from Candidatus Krumholzibacteriia bacterium, assembly GCA_046260475.1. GTDB lineage: Bacteria > Krumholzibacteriota > Krumholzibacteriia > LZORAL124-64-63 > LZORAL124-64-63 > JACZKN01. Next base: position 1,941 of record JBHEPC010000451.1, read on the forward strand.
GGTCCGCCCATGATGGTGCACCGGACCGGCCGAGGCAAGGGAATGGCGGCCCAACCGCCGCTCGGTGGGGGCTTTGCGGCCGCCGGAAGCAACGGCTGCGAAGAAGCGCAGCCGAAGGTGGGGATAAACCGGGTAATGGCGATTTGGGATTATTACTTACAAAATAATCACATTCTGGATGCTCATTGTCCGGCAAAGACTTAGGTCGGCCCCGCAGGCCGCCGGCAGGCTCCGGGGGGCCGATCCGCCCTGGGGATAACCTGGGCACAACTCCAACGAATTGGGGAAAACGGGGACGGCCGGCTTGCGCCGGCCGTCCGCGTGCCGGGGGGCGATCGGTCAGGCTCCGGCCACCGCCTCGAGGGTGCCCGTGAACAGGGTCCAGATCTTCTGCACCGAGCTGATCTGCACCTTCTCGTCGGGCGAGTGGGCGCCGGTGATGTTGGGGCCGAAGGACACGATGTCCAGGTCCGGATACTTCTGCGTCAGCAGCCCGCACTCCAGCCCGGCGTGGATGGCCAGCAGCTCGGCGTCCTCGCCGAAGGTCTGCCGGTACCTGGCCCGCGTGGCCGCCAGGACCGACGAGGCCAGGTTGGGCTGCCAGCCCGGGTAGCCCTCCGGCTGGCGGACCTCGGCCCCGGCCAGCGTCCCGATGGCGGCGTGCTGGCGCACGATGCCGTCGAGGGCGGACATCACCGACGAGCGGCTGCAGCACACGACGCGCACCGTGCCGCCGTCGGTCTTGACCACGCCCAGGTTCGAGCTGGACTCGACCAGCCCGGCGATGTCCCGGCTCATGGCCGAGACGCCGTTGGGGATGGCGGCCAGCAGGTCCAGGATCCCGCGGCTGCTGTCCAGGCTCAGGCAGCGGGGTGCCTGGACCGCGGCGACCTTCACCTGCAGGCCGTCGTCCACGCCCTTGAGCTCCTCGGCGGCGATGCGGGCGCAGGCCGCGTCCACCAGCTGCTTGAACCGGCGCGCGTCGGCTGCCGCGACCACGACCCTGGCCTCGGCCTCGCGGGGGATGGCGTTGCGCATGCTGCCGCCGTTGATCTCCACCAGGCGCAGGTCCAGCTCGTCCCGGGCCGCCAGCAGGGCCCGGACGAGGATCTTGATGGCGTTGCCCCGGCCCTTGTGGATGTCCAGGCCCGAGTGGCCGCCCAGCAGGCCGCCGATCGTGACCTTGCGGCCGACGGAGTCCTTGGGGGCGCGGGTGCCGCGGTTCTTGAGCACGAACTCGGTGTCGCGGCCGCCGGCGCAGCCCACGAAGATGGCGTCGTCCTGTTCGCTGTCCAGGTTGATCATGGTGCGGGCGGAGAAGAAGCCCGGCTCCACGCCGGCGGCCCCGGTCAGACCGCGCTCCTCGTCCACCGTCAGCAGGACCTCGATGGGGCCGTGGCGGACCGAGTCGTCGTCGGCCAGGGCCAGGCCCATGGCGCAGCCGATGCCGTTGTCCGCCCCCAGGGTCGTGCCCGCGGCGGTGACCCAGTCCCCCTCGACCACCAGCTCGATGGGGTCGCGGGCGAAGTCGTGCTTCGTGGCGGCGTTCTTCTCGCAGACCATGTCCACGTGGCCCTGGACGAGCACGGGGGCGGCGCCCTCCAGGCCCTTGCTGGCGGGGATCGAGATCAGCAGGTTGCCGACCTGGTCCTCCTTCCAGGTCAGGCCCCGCTGGTCGGCCCAGGCCTTGAACATGGCCTGGACGGCGGCCTCGTTGCCGGAGCCGCGCGGGATGGCGCTCATCTGTTCGAAGATCCGCCAGACGGCGGCAGGCTGCAGTCGGTCAAGCTTCCCCATGGTCTCTCCTCGAAGGTGGTGTGCTCAATTGCCGTAGCGCAGGATGACGCCCCACATGCCGGCCGCGTAGACGTCGCCGCAGGGGGCGACGTGCAGGCCGTTGAGGCGGTCGTGGCTGTTGGTCGCCAGGACGGACCAGGCCGCCCCGTCGTGGCGTGCGACCACGCCGTTGTAGCCGGCCGCGTACACGGTGCCGTCCAGGTCGCCGGCCACCGCGTACAGGGAGAGGTCCGTGCCCACGCTCAGCGCCTGCCAGGGCGTGCCCAGCCAGGGCGTGCCCGCGTTGTGCAGGGCCAGGCCGCCCTCGCCCACGGCGATGGTCTCGCCGCCGGTGCGGCACCACACGCCGTACAGCGCCTCGGTCCGTCCCGTGTCGAGGGTGCGCCAGATGATGCCGTTGAAGTGCAGGATGGTGCCGCCCAGGCCCACGGCGCTGACGTCGCCCGGGCCCCGGCCGTGGACGTCCAACAGCGAGATGGTCGTGCTGCTGGCCATGTTCTCCCAGCTGTCCCCGTCGAAGTGGACGATGGTGCCCCCCTGGCCCACGGCGAAGACGTCGCTGGCGCCGGTGCCCCAGACCGCCTCCAGGTTGGCCCCGGACTGCAGGCGCCACACCGACCACGGATGGCCGTTGCGGTGGCGGACGATCACGCCCCCGGTGCCCACGGCGAACCAGTCGCCGGGCCCGGGGCCCCAGACGTCGGCGAAGTCCACGCCGTCCAGGTCGGGCGCCACGTCCTGCCAGCCGCCGTCCTGGGATTCCAGCAGCGCGCCCTGCTTGCCCGCGGCGATGACGCGGTCGCAGCCGTCGCTCCACACCCCCTGCAGCCAGTGGGTGCGGCCGTCGTTGATGGTCTGCCAGGCGGGGCTGGCCAGGCGCATCACCAGGCCGTTGTAGCCGACCACCAGCAGCGCGCTGTCCCCATCGCCCCACAGGCCGTACAGGTAGCGGCCCTCGGCGATGGTGCTGCCGGTCCAGGTGCCGTCCTGGTTCCGGGTCAGGTAGGTGCCGTTGGCGCCCACGGCCGCCGGCGGCGTGCCGGGCAGGCCCCACACCGCCCACAGGCGGTCGGTGGTGCCGGTGGGCTCGGCCTGCCAGGCGGCGCCGTCGTAGCGCAGCACCGTGCCCAGGGAACCCACGGCGTAGACTTCGTCCGGGCCGTAGCCCCAGACCGCGCCCAGGGCGCTGTCGGTGACCGGCGATTGCGGCGACCAGGCCGCGCCGTCCCAGCGCACCATCGTGCCGGAGCGGCCCACGGTCCACACGTCGGCGGGGCCCGAACCCCACACGCCGTAGAGGGTCACGTCGACGCCGCTGTCCTCGGCCTGCCAGCGGGCGCCGTCGAACCGCGTGACGACGCCCCCGTCGCCGACGGCAATCACGTTGTCCGGCCCGGAGCCCCACAGGCCCAGCAGGTCGGTGTAGGTGCCCGCGTAGAAGACGGTCCAGCTCCGGCCGTCGAAGTGCAGGCAGGTGCCCCCCTCGCCCACGGCCCAGACGTCGTCGGCGGCGTTGCCCCAGACCGCGCGCAGGTTCACCGCGTAGTCCACGTGCCAGGTGGTCCACTCGCCGTCCCAGTAGCGGCGGATGACGCCGTTTTCGGTGACCACGAAGAAGCGGCCCGCGGAGACGCCCCACACGGCGCGGTTGGTGTACTCGGGCTCGAGCACCGTGGACCAGCGAGGCTGGCCCGGGGCGGTCGTGCCGTCGTCGTCGTCGCCGCAGCCGGCGACCAGGACCGCCGCCAGCAGCAGCAGCAGGACCAGGACGGACCCGGGCGCACGGCCGGGCAGGGCCAGGCGGCGCGGTGTGCGGTGGTGGACGGATCCGAGCATGGATGCCTCGTCGAGTCTGCGGCTGCCGGCGTCCCGGCCGGCGGCGCGCGGCCCAGGGCGACGGGCGAGGCCGGGCATGCCCGGCCCCACGTTCGTGCCGGCCCATTGTACCACAAGGAGCCGGTCCAGGTGTCCTGCGAATCCTGCCCGCGGCCCGGTCAGCGGGACGCGGTCAGGGGCGATGCCGCCGGGGCCCAATTGCCCCGCAGCACGCGGCCCTGGCCCACCGGCAGCAGCAGCCAGCTGTACTTGCCGTAGTGGCCGAGGCGACCGCCCAGGGCCGCCAGCCGCGCCGGCGACCCGCACACCACCACCAGGTCGGTCAGGTCGGGCCGGTCCGGGTTGGCGGTGGTGTAGACCAGGTCGTACTCGTCCAGGTTGTAGCGGCGGCCCTCCAGGACCAGGGTGCGGCCGGCGATGGCCAACTCCGGGCGCCGGTACTCGGCCGCCACCTCGGGCGACGGGTTGAGCAGGAGGTTGGCCTGGGTGCTGCTCAGGGGCAGGTCCCGCGGGGGCCGCCCCCCCTGCAGCAGGTTGAAATGGCCGCCGTCGGCGAAGGCCTCGGCGAAGGCCCGGGCCGCCTCCGCCTGGGCCGGCTCCCCCCACACGACGTTGGGCACCTCGCGGGCC
>JBHEPC010000455.1:0-2873 GCA_046260475.1 Candidatus Krumholzibacteriia bacterium
CGGAGTTGCCGACGGCGAGCGTGGCATCGCGGACGGCGCCCCCGGTCTGGTCAGGGGCGGCGGAATCGCTGCCGCAACCGTGCAGCAGCAGGAGAACGAACGGCAGGGCCGAGAGCAGAAGCAGGAAGGCGCGCAACGGGCGAATCATTAGACGTCTCCGCGGTGGGATTATAGAGGTGACGATACCGCAAGACAGTATAGGGCCAAAAGCCGTCTAAATGCCACAAAAACCGTATTGTATTGACCCTTTGGCGGCAGGGGGCCGCCTGGATCAGCTGCGGATGACCCTGATCGGGACCGCCCGACGGACGATTTCCCATTTGCGCAATTCCCTTCCCCAAGCTATCTTGCCCGCCTGCACCGGGAACCATCCCGCCAGCGGCGACAACAACAGGACCCCGCGGCCTCCGCGCCGGTCACGCCGAATCCCCCTCTTGCCCTTCACTGTTGTTTGGGTCGGAACCGACATCGTGCCGTCCGGGCTCGTCCCGTCCGTGCGCGCTGGAGACCAGTTTGTCCAACTTCCCGAAGACCAAGACCTTTATCGCTTCCCGCACCGCCCGGCCCGCCGCGGCCATCGTCGCGCCCTCGGCTTTCGCCGCCTTCGGCCTGGACGATGTCCTGGTGCGCGGCGTCACCGCCACCGGCTTCACCAGCCCGCGGTCCATCCAGACCGCCGCCATCCCCGCGGCCCTGGCCGGCCGCGACGTGCTGGGCCTGGCCCAGACCGGCACCGGCAAGACCGCGGCCTTCGCGCTGCCGCTGCTGCAGCAACTGCTGACCGACCGCGGCCGCGGCCCCGGCGCCCTCGTGCTGGCGCCCACCCGCGAGCTCGCCACCCAGATCGCCGCGGAGATCCGCGCCCTGGCGCGTTACACGCGCCTCGAGGTGATCACCGTCTTCGGCGGCGTGCCGATCTCGAGCCAGGTGCGGGCCCTGCGCCGGCGCCCGCAGATCGTCGTCGGCTGCCCCGGCCGCGTGCTGGACCTGCTGCGCCAGCGCCTGCTGCCGCTGGACCAGGTGCGGACCCTCGTGCTGGACGAGGCCGACCACATGTTCGACATGGGCTTCCTGCCCGACATCCGGGCCATCCTGGCGGCGCTGCCCGCGTCCCGGCAGAACCTGCTGTTCTCGGCCACCATGCCCCGGGAGATCCGGCGCCTGGCGGACGAGCTGCTGCGCGACCCCCACGTCGTGGAGCAGGCCGGCAGCGCGCCGGTCGCGACCATCGACCACTCGCTGGTCCTGGTGCCGGAGCGGCGCAAGCGGGAGCTGCTGGAGCAGCTGCTGCGGGGCGACGACTGCGAGTCGGCCATCGTCTTCACCAGCACCAAGCGCCGCGCCAAGCAACTGGCCGAGCAGCTGGACCTGGCCGGCCACCGGGCGGTCGCCATCCAGGGCAACCTGTCCCAGGCACGGCGCGACCGGGCCATGGCGGGCTTCCGTAGCCGCCACTTCACCATCCTGGTGGCGACGGACATCGTCGCGCGCGGCATCGACGTCAGCGGCGTCAGCCACGTGATCAACTTCGACGTGCCCAACACGCCCGAGGCCTACACCCACCGCATCGGCCGCACCGGCCGGGCCGAGCTCGAGGGCACGGCCCTGACCTTCGTCACCGGCAACGACCACGGCTGGCTGCGGGCCACCGAGCGCATGATCGGCTCGCGGATCGCGCGCCGGCAGGTGGACGGGTTCGAGCCCGAGGCCGAGGCGCGGCCGGAGGCCAAGCGCGGCGCTTATCCTGTTTACGCCAAGGGCGGGCTGGGGGGCCGGAGCCGGGGGACGCGGCCGTATGGGCAGAGGCCGCAGGGTGAGGGGCGGCGCAGGCCCCGCCGCGGCGCGTAGTCCTCAGCGGCTCATTCGTCCTCGGACCGGGCCTCGATGCTCTGGACCTCGCCGTCCGCGGCCACCACGGTGAACGTGATCGGCCGGCAGCACACCGCGCAGTCCTCGATGTAGGTCTGGCGGCGCACCGAGCAATCCACGGCCACCTCGATCTCCTCGCCGCAGTACGGGCACATGACCTCGGCGGATTGGGACGCGTCCATCATCGCACCTCGGGTTGCGGGCCGGCGCCGGCACTGGCCGGCCCAGGCGGGTGGCAGCCCTGCCGGGGATCAGGTTACGCGGACCACTTGTCCGGCACCATCCTCCCATTCCCCGGGACGGCCTCGCTGACGACTTTCCGGTCACAGCATAGCAAGGACGCCCGCGCCGGCAATCGACGGGGACCGTGCGGCCCGGGGGGCGAGCCGACGACAGGACGATGGTGGCCCTGGCGGCACAGGTACGCTAGAATCCCGCCTCGGTCGCCCCTTCGACACCGGCGCGAGTTGGCCGACCACGTGGCGGCCCTGTTCGCAGGCATGGGGTGGGCGGCGCAGCTCCAGTTGCTGTATGTTCAACTTGTCGTCCAGTCGAGTCCGCGCTGAATTTTTTGACCGTGGATGGGCGGAACTGCGTGAACGATCAGACAAGACCCGCCAATTCCGGCACGGTGATCTCCGTGCGCGGCAGCGTTGTGGATATCCGGTTCACCGGACAACTGCCGCCGATATACTCGTTGCTGTACGCACGGGATAGGACCATCGCCATCGAGGTCCTGGCGCAACTCGACGCGCAGCGCGTGCGCGGCATCGCGCTGACGCCCACCCAGGGGCTGGCGCGCGGCATGGCCGTCGCGGACAGCGGCGGGCCGCTCAAGGCGCCCGTCGGCAAGGCGGTCCTTTCGCGGATGTTCGACGTTTTCGGCAACGCCATCGATCGCAAGGCGGCACCGACAGATGTGGTGTGGCGCTCCGTCCATCGCGCTCCGCCGGCGTTGGCGCGACGGTCCACCAAATCCGAAGTCTTCGAGACGGGCATCAAGG
>JBHEPC010000012.1:0-4741 GCA_046260475.1 Candidatus Krumholzibacteriia bacterium
TTTATGAGTAGGAACCAGAAGTTTTGACCCCTGCGCGAAGGAGGCCGAACAGATGAAAAAGCATCTTTTTGGCATGACCCTGACTCTCAGCGTCATGCTGATCGCCGGTCTGGCGTCCGCCCAGACCATCGACGATATCCATGTTTACGACGCCGGCGGTGCGCCGGCTAGCCCCTTTGCGGGCCAGACGCTCACCGTGACGGGCACCGTGTACGTGGTGGCCGGCACCTACAACTCCGGCACCCACTACATCACCGACGGCACTGGCGGCATCGCGTTCTTCAAGAGCGGCACCGGCCTGGTCTACGGCGACGTGGTCGAGGTCACCGGCACCGTCGGCACGTACTCCGGCGAGATCCAGCTCACCTCGCCCAGCATCAGCCTGCTGAGCCAGGGGCCCGAGGCGACCCCGACCGCCATGACGATCGGGGCCATCAAGGCCGACTACGAGTCGGTGGGCAGCTTCGTCAGCACCATCGGCACCATCGCGTCGGTGTCCGGCAACGACATCTTCATGTACGACGGGGCCGACACCCTGCAGGTCTACGTGGACAACGACACCGGGATCAACCTGGGCGCCGTCGCGGTCGGCGACCTCTACCAGATCAGCGGGCCGATCGTGAACTACTACGGCCTGATCGAGATGAAGCCCCGGCGCCAGTCCGACCTGGTCGAGAACCCCGGGGGCGACACCGTGCCCGTGGTCCAGAACGTGACCTGCGTGGACTGGGTGCAGCTGGCGAACGAGGCCATCGAGGTCTCTGCCGGCATCACCGACGACCAGGGCGTGACCTCGGCCACCCTCTACTACCGGGACAACGACCTGGACGGCACCAGCCCCGGCGCGTGGCTGTCGGCGGCCATGACCCTCGACACCGGTTCCACGTACATCGGCACGATCCCGGCCCCGCACGCCTCGGACGTGGTCGAGTTCTACGTCCAGGCCACCGACACCGGCGCCCAGACCACCACCAACCCCGGCAACGCGCCGGCCGGCTACTACACGACGGCCGTGGGCATCACGCCCATCTACGCCATGCAGTACGTGCATCCGGACAGCGCCAACCAGACCACCCCGTACAACGGCAAGTTCCTGAACATCCGCGGCATCATCACCGCGGGCCCCGGCCAGGCCGGCGCCGTCAGCCGCATGGTGGTCCAGGAGCAGAACCCGTCGTCCCTCTACGGCACCATCAACGGCGACTTCGGCGGCACCTACGCCTACGGCGCCGTGCTGGTGTACGCGGGCGCAGGCCTCGACCCGGGCGAGTGGTTCCGGGGCGACCTGGTGGAGATCGGCGGCGAGGGCGGCGAGTACTTCGGCCTGACCGAGATGATCCCCCACAACAACACCGCCCTCTACCTGGTGGACTTCGGCCAGGACCTGCCCCCGGCGACCCGGGTGCAGACCCGCGTGCTGGCCGACGACGTCACCAACGGCGGCGAGGCCTGGGAGAGCGTCTGGGTCAAGACCTTCACCGCGGCCGTGATCGACACCGCCGGCAGCGCCCAGTACGGCGAGTACATGATCGCCGACAAGGACAGCCGGGCCGACAGCCTGATCGTGGCGCCGGAGGCCGTGCTGGCCTACGTGCCCACCCTGGGCGACATACTGACGGTCGAGGGCTACATGGACTACGCCTTCGGCGAGTTCCGCATCGTGCCCATCAGCGACGAGTTCATCGTCATGTCCGCCGCCAGCAGCGTGGACCTGCCGACGGTGGAGAAGGCGGGCGGCTTCCACTCCATCGCCCCGAACCCGTTCAATCCCTCGGCCGAGATCCGGTTCGTGGTCAACCGCGAGAACCTGGTCCAGCTGAACGTCTACAACATCCGCGGCGAGAAGGTGCGCACCCTGATCCAGGACCGCCTGCCCGCCACCGAGTACAAGTTCGTCTTCGACGGCAAGGACGACGCCGGCCAGGCCCTGGCCAGCGGCACCTACTTCGCCCGCCTGCGCATCGGCAGCGAGGTGATGCAGGTGCGGAAGATGTCGCTCATCAAATAGCGGCGCCTTCCCGCCTTTGAGCCCTCACGCAGGGGCGGAACGACGGCCCCGGGTGTCCGCACCCGGGGCCGTTTCGCGCGCGTGGGCGGCGCCGGCGGGTGTCAGTAGGGCTGCCCCAACGCCCCGCAGATCCAGCGCACGAGGGCGCCGCCGGTGCGGCACTGCCCCGTGAACTCCGCCAGGAACCCCGGCGCCGTCACCTGCTTCTGCCGCAGCGGCGTGAAGGCCGTGACGTCCTTCAGCTTCAGCACCTCGGCCAGCGGGTGGTCGGGGTCGTAGCCCCGGGGCGCGCGCTTGAGGCTCTCGCCCGTCACGGTGAACGCCTGGCGGAAGGCCCGGCCGCCCACGGCCTCGCGCCACGAGTCCGGGTCGGTCACCAGCCGTTCGCGCACGAGCTTGAGGGTCGGGTTGTCCGGCCGCCACAATCCCACCGCCATGAAGCAGCCGCCCGGTTCCAGGTGCAGGTAGAAGCCCGGCGTGTGGGCGTCCCGGCCCTGCTCGTGCCTGAAGTGAAGGCCGACCGCCGTCTTGTAGGGGCTCTTGTCCCTGCCGAAGCGGATGTCCCGGTGGATGCGGAAGAGCGAGCCGCCGGTGGGCCGCGGATCGGCCCGGAAGTGGGGGCTGACGGACATCAGCGGCGCGCCGAAGTCGGTGATGAAGCGCAGGCAGGGGTCGCGCAGGTCGGCCAGGTACCGCTGCTTCTGCTCGGCGAACCAGGCGCGGTCGTTGTTGGCCTTCAGGTCGCGCAGGAACGCGAACAGGGCGGGGGTGAAGTGGCGCTCGGGCATGGTCTCTCCTGGCGGGCGGTTGCGGTCGGGCCGGGATTGGTCCAAGCTAAGGTCCCGGGGGCGGGAACCGCCAGCTGCCGGGCGCGGTTTCCCGCGTGATGGCGGTTTCCACCGTGATGCCCGCCCCCATGACCCCGGCCGCCGGAGGGACGACCATGAAGACGAGGATCCTGGGCTTGGCCCTGCTGCCTTTCCTGTGCTCCGGCGGCGCCGCCGGCGCGGCCGGCGCTTCCGGTGCCCCCACCGACCCCGCCGCGGCGGTGAACGCCTTCGCCGTGGACCTCTACCGGCACCTGGGCGACGGCGACGCCAACCTGTTCTTCTCCCCCGCCAGCATCGCCTACGCCCTGGCCATGACCCGCACCGGGGCCCGCGGCACCACGGCCGCCGAGATGGACCGGACGCTGCACTTCACGCCGGACGATCCGCAGCTTTCCGCCGCCTTCGGCAGGCTGATGGCGCAGCTGAACGCCGACCGCGAGTTCGCCACCCTGCGCGTGGCCAACCGCCTGTACGGGCAGGCGGGCTTCGGCTTCCGGCCGGAGTTCCTGGCCGGCCTGGAGCGGCACTTCGGCGCCGGGCTGCAGGAGCTGGACTTCGGCGCCGACCCGGACGCCGCCCGCGGCGTCATCAACGCCTGGGTCGAGGAGCGGACCGAGGACCGCATCCGCGACCTGCTGGCCGACGGCTCCCTGGACGCCTCGACCCGGCTGGTGCTGGTCAACGCGGTCTACTTCCTGGGCACCTGGCAGAAGCCCTTCCCCGTGGACGCCACGGCCGACGGCCCCTTCCACAAGGCCGACGGCGGCGACGTGACCGTGCCGTTCATGCACGTCTCCGGCCGCTTCGGCTTCGCGGCCACCGACGGCGTCTCGATCCTCTCTTTGCCCTACAAGGGCGGCGACCTGGACATGGTGCTGGTGCTGCCGGACGAGGGCACGCCCCTGGCGGACGTGGAAGCGCGCCTGGACGCGGCCACCTTCGCGGCCTGGCTCGCCGCCCCCGCGCCGGGCGAGGTCCAGGTGGCCCTGCCCCGCCTGCACCTGGAGACGAAGTTCGACCTGCGCGCCGGGCTCGAGGCCCTGGGCCTGCGCCAGGCCTTCACCCGGGCCGCCGATTTCACGGGCATGGTCCCCGGCGGCCAACTCATGATCGACAAGGTCGTCCACAAGGCCTTCCTGGACGTGGACGAGAAGGGCACCGAGGCCGCCGCCGCCACGGCGGTGGAGATGCGCGCGACCTCCGCCATGCCGGTCCAGATCCATCGCTTCCTGGCCGACCGGCCCTTCCTGCTGGCGATCCGCCATGGGCCCAGTGGCGCGTTGCTGTTTTTGGGGCGGATGGGGGATCCTTCGTAGGGGGAGCGGGCGGGATAGGCGGGGACTGAGGGCCGGAGCGTGAGCCGTGGGGCGAGAGCCGCGGGTCGGTAGGCGTGGGGCGTGGCGCATACAGTATATTTTCTTTTTCTGCTTGCGCTTGCGCTTTGGTTTCGCTATATTATCGCCATAAGCTTTCCTCCCGGAAATCGAGTCCCGTCATGCTCACCGCCTTCGTGCCCGGCCGGCCGGCTCGCGAAGCCGATGCCGCTTTGAAGACTGCTTCCTTGGCTGAGGCCTCTGCCCGGCAGTGCGCCGTGCTGTGGTTCGGCGAGGTCCTGGCCCGCGGGCTGTACCGCGAATTGGGGTACTCCTCCATGCCGGTCTACGCGCGCGTCGAGCTCGGCTACTCCGAGACCCGCATCAGCGACTTCATGCGGCTGGTGCAAGCGCTGGAGCGGTTGCCGGCCGTCAAGGCGGCCCTGCCGGAGATCGGCTACACCAAGATCCGCGAGATCCTCCAGGTCGCGTCGCCGCGCACCGAGGCCACGTGGGTCGAGGAAGCCCGCACCTCGACGCGGGCGCAGCTGGTGCAGAAAGGTCAAGCGCGTCAAGGCCCGGGCGGGGGC
>JBHEPC010000040.1:0-4757 GCA_046260475.1 Candidatus Krumholzibacteriia bacterium
GCCGCTGCGGTGCCGCGCCTCAAGCAGGGCCGTGTGCAGGTCGATCAGGCGGTCGGCGCTGGCGGCGGCGGCCCAGGCGGTGAATCCGGGACCGTCGGGGCGCGCCAGCAGCTCGGCCGCGCGGGGGTCGGCGCCCGGCAGCAGATCGCCCAGGCCGGGGGTGCGCTCGCCGCAACCGGCCAGCCCCGCCGCCAGGGCAGCAAGCGTAAGTGCTGCGGCGACGGCCATCCACGGCTTGCCAAGGGAGCGCCGGACCATTACAAACCTCAGGATGCATGCCGGTGAGTCGTTCACCACGGTGCCCGGCAGGAACAGCAGACCGCGGCCGCCACGGCCGGGCAGGCGCGGCAGCGGAAGGGACCGGGGATGGGCGACGACCCGCGCTACCAGGACGATCGAGACCTCGCGGCCCGCGTCCTGGCCGGTTCGGTGCCCGCCTGGCACACGTTCGTCGAGCGCTACTCGCCCCTGATCCTCTCCGTCCTTAGACGTTACGTGCACGACGACGACGAGGTCAAGAACGCGTGGGCCGAGGTCCTGGACCGGCTCTACCGCGGCCAGCTCGCGCAGTACGCCGGACGCTCGCGGCTGAGCACCTGGCTGGTGTTCGTGGCCCGCAGCGCGGCCATCGACCACGTGCGCAGCCGCCGCGGCCGCACGCGGCTGCCCGACGGCTGGGACGATCTCGGCGAGCGCGAGCGCTTCGTCTACCGCGAGCTCTTCGTGGCCCACCGCACCCCCGACGAGGTGCGCCACCGCCTGGCCGCCCGGGGCGAGCTGGGCGAGGGCGAGAGCCTGGCCGGGATCGTGGCCGGCCTGGAGGAGCGCCTGGGCGACCGCACCCTGCGCCGCCTGGCCTGGGACGCCCACGCCGCGCAGGTGGGCGCCGTCTCGGGCCGGCTCCTGGAGTACCTGGAGCACGCGGCGGCGGAGGCGGCCGCACGGGGCGAGGCCCTCGACCCCGAACGCCAGCTCCACCACGCCCGCACCCGGCGCACCCTGGACCGGATCCAGGACCTGATGCAGGCCCTGCCCGAGGACGAGCGGCGGGCCCTGGAACTGAGGTTCCAGGAGGGCTGGACCGCCGAGCGCATCGGCCGGGAGCTGGGCATCGCCCGGCGGCGGGAGGTCTACACCCTGCTGGATCGGGCCGTCCGCAGCATCCGTAAAATGATGGGTATCAACATCTTGATGATTTCGGCGATGGTCCTGGTCTTTTTTCGGTAATTCCCCGCCGCCGATCCGTCCAATTCTCCTTGGCGGCGGGAGACGAAACGGCAAGCCACCCGGAGCGCGGAGCAAAGCATGAACCTCGAAGATCGGCACATCGACTGGAACGACCTGGCGGCCCTGGCGGAGGACGGCCATCGGCAGGCCGCAGAGCAGACCCTGGCCCACCTGGCCGTTTGCGGCACCTGCCTGGCCGCCTACGCCGACGCGGTCCAGGCACGGGATGGCGAGTTGGCGGGCCGGGCCGCGGCCCCGGTGCCGACGCCCCTGCCGCTGGTGCCACGGCGCCGGCGACGGCCGCAGGTGGCCTGGGCCACGGGCACCTTGGCGGCCGCCGCGGTGCTGCTGGTGCTGCTGCTGCCCCGCGGCCAGGGCCCGTTCACGCCGGGCGACCCGCGCCTGGCCCTGCAGACCACCCTGGAAACCATGTCCGCCGACGGCCCGCTCCTGCCGGGGGTGCGGCACCTGGAAGACGGCGGCGGGACCCGCTACCGCGCCGGGGACGAGGCCGCCGCCGGCGGCCTGGACGCCCTCCTGGAGCCCTTCGCCCGCCGCTTCGGCGCCGATCCGGCCGACTCGGACGCCGCCTACTGGCTGGGTGCCGCCTACCTGGCCACCGGCCGCCTCCACTACGCCGACGACGTGCTGCGCCGCGCCCTGCAGCGCCACCCCGGCGCGGCCGGCCTGCGCCACCTGGACGCCGTGACCGCCTACCGCCTGAACGAGTTGGACCGGGCCGAGGCCGTGCTGCGGCGCATCCTCGCCGATCGTCCCGGCGACGGCACCGCCCGCTTCAACCTCGCCCTGATCGAGTACGAGACCCGCCGCGTGGACGAGGCCCGCGCCGAGCTGCAGACCCTGGCCACCGCCGACGCCAACCCGGCCGTGCGGGCCCGGGCGCAGGAGCTGCTGCAGGCGATCGACGACTAGGCTCAGGCCTCGACCAGCTCGCGGGGCCCGTCCGTCAGCCCAGCTTCAGCGCCGACCCCAGCGTCCGGCGCACCCGGTGCCCCAGGCCGCGCCGCTCGCGCAGCAGCTTCTGCAGCTGCGGCACCGCGGCCTTGGCCGCCGCATAGCCCCGTTCCCGCACCACTTTGCCGTTGGCGAAATCGGCCCAGTGGCAGTCGTCCACGGGGGGGGCGATGACGAAGTCCGCGGTGGCCACCACGAGCGCGTTCAGGCGGGTGCGGGCGATGGTGTTCGAGCGCAGGATCATGTCCAGGCCCGTGCTGAAGGTGGTTTCCTCGAAGGACGGGATGTCGACGGCGATCACCAGGTCCGCGCCGAAGTCACGGCAGGCCCCCACCGGGCAGCGGTAGGGGCCGCCGCCGTCGCAGATGATCCGGCCGCCCTGCTTGACGGGCGGGAACACGCCCGGGATGGCGCTGCTGGCGTACACGCCGTCCACGATGGGCCCCTCGCTGAAGACCACCTGCTCGCCCGACACCAGGTCCAGGGCCACGGCCGCGAAGGGGATCCTCAGGTCGGCGAAGCTCACGGGCCCGAACAGGCTCGCCAAAGGGCCGCGCAGCTTCTGCTCGTCCTGGATCCAGGGCCGGGTCACGGTCTTGACGGCGATGAGCTTGCGCTGCATGAAGTCGAAGACGCCCGAGAAGCGGGCCAGGTGCTCGTGCTCGTGGTCGCGGTTCTCCCCCCGGGGCACGAACGGCGCCCAGTAGGAGGCGAAATCCTCGTCGTCCACGTAGGCCTGCAGCCGCCGCCACACCTTGGCCGGATCCGGGTCCTGGGCGTAGAGACCGCCCACGATGGCCCCCATGCTGGTGCCGGTGATGCGGTCGGGGCGGATGCCCGCCTCCTCCAGCGCCGCCAGCACGCCCGCGTGGGCCAGCCCGCGGGCGCCGCCGCTGCCCAGTGCCAGCCCGACGATGGGATACCCTGCCATGTCTCCGTCCTTCCCGCGGCCCGGCCGCGGCGGCGAAGATAGCACCCGGCGCCCGGGCGCTCCATCCCGACTTTGACGCCACGGGTTCGTCTGCCTACCCTTGGGGACGAGCAAGGGATGCCCGCGCCCGTCCGGCGGCCGCAGCCCGCCTACGTCCGCCCCGATCCGGAGATCTGCCGCCATGAGCGACGCCGCCGACCGCCGCCCCGTCCCCGAGTCCCCGTTCCTGCTGGAACGGCTCATGCGCCACGCCCTGCTGGCGGAGGAGGCCGTCTACGCTTCCGAGGCCGAGTTCCGCGACGCGGTGGCCGCCCAGGCCGACCCGGACCTGGTGCAGCGCCGCCTGGCGAGCCTGGAGAAGGACCCGAAGGAGCAGGCCCAGGATCTGGCCTACCAGGCCTACGAGGCCGACGACGCCGACGAGGCCCAGGCCCTGGCCGAGCGGGCCCTCGTGCTGGACGACCACTGCGTGGACGCCCTCTGCGTGCGGGCCTTCCTGGCCTGCGAGGACCCGGGCGAGCTGATCGGCGAACTGGAGCACGCCGCCACCACCGGCGAAAAGCGCCTGGGCCAGGAGTTCTTCGCCGAATTCATGGGCGATTTCTGGCCCATGGTCGAGGCTCGTCCCTACCTGCGCACCCTCAAGCAGCTGGCCGAGGTCCTGTGGTCGGTGGGCCGGCGCTTCGACGCCATCGCCGTCTACGAGAACCTGATGGACCTGGACCCGGCCGACCACATGGGCAACGCCTCCCTGCTGCTGGGCTACTACCTGGCCATGGGCGAGGTGCAGCGCTCCTGGGAGCTGCTGGAGGAGGTGGACGACGGCGACGGGACCATCTTCGCCTGGGCCTGGGTGCTGCTGTACCTGATGGTCGACGACGAGGACGGGGCCCTCGAGGCCCTGGACCGGGCCCTGGCCGCCAACCCCTACGTGGCCCCCTGGCTGGCGGGCGTCGGCGACCCGGGGGAGCGGGACCTGCCGACCGCCACGCACCTGGTGCGCGGCAGCGAGGACGAGGCGCTGATCACCCTGGACCTCCTGGCCGAGGCCTGGGACTGCGACCCGGAGGCCCAGTGGTGGCTGCACGACGTCCTGGAGGACATGGGCTTCATCGGGGACGAGGACGAGGACGAGGACGAGGAGGGCGCGCCGCGGCCCCGCTCGGTCAACTGACGCCGCGGCAACGGTATCCGGAGGCCGCAGGGCGCCCGCGCCGCGGCCGCCGGTCTTTTCCCGCCGCGACCGGAACCACCGGGCCGCCGGCGTGCTATAATCAGGACAGGTCCGTCACCCCGCCCCGCCACGGAGGGTCCATGCACCGCCTCGTCCTGCTGCTCCTGCCGCTGCTTGTGATCATGCTGCCGGCATCCGCGCTGCCGGCGGGCGAAACGCCACCCGCGGCGCCCGCCACCCGGCCGGTGTGGGTCTTCTTCGCCGATCGGCCCCTGGCCGGCGCCGCCCTGGACGCGGCCCTGGCCGAGGCGGCCGCCCGGCTGCCGGAAACGGTGCGGCAGCGCCGCCTGCGGGCGGGCGCACCCGCGGTCACGGTCGGCGACCTGCCCGTCGATCCGGCCGCCCTCGCGGCGGCGCGCGGCACGGGCGCGGGGCTGCGCCACGCCAGCC
>JBHEPC010000053.1:0-2918 GCA_046260475.1 Candidatus Krumholzibacteriia bacterium
GCGCAAGGGTCTATCCGTTCCCCAATTCGCCGGAAATCCTGATGGCCAACTTCCAGACGGTCTACGAGGAACGGGAGATCGATGGCTACCGCGAGGTGATCGATCCCAGCTTCGTCATTTACCTGAGCCAGGAGACCATCGACGACTTCTCTCTGCCCCGCGCTTTCTTCGATTACGACGAGGAAGTGCTCATCGCCGAGCGCATGTTCTCGGGCAGCCCGTTCATCCGCCAAAGCGGCGAGATCACCCCGGGCATCACCCAGATCCAGTTCGACATCTTTCTGCCCGAGACCGTCTGGGAAGTCTCGCCGGCGGACGACCGCATCCCCAACGCCCTGCGCGCCCAGTACCGAGTGGACTTCACCATCGAGCAGGGGAATGTGGGGCGGCTGAACATCGAGGGCTTCATCGAATTCTACCTGCGCTCGGAGCAGGTGGAGCACCAGGGCCGCATGCAGGACCGCTACTGGATGGTCGGCCAGGTGGACTACACCACCCCCGGCGCCTTGTAGGACGCATCCGGCGCCTGCGGCACGGCATCACGGCGGGGAGGCGGCGCAGCCTCCCCGCCGCCGCATACGGGGGCCCGCGCCCGGGGCTGGCCAGCTGGCGCCCGCTCCCTTAGGATGAGCCCACCGACGGCCGCGCAGGGACGCGCGTCCCGCACCTTCACGGAGACAGGGTCCACCCATGAGCGCCTTCCCCTTCGGCCGCCGCCGCCGTCCCGCCGCCCGCAAGGGCCGCCGCCGCTCCGCGCCCGCCCGCACCGTGCTGCCCTGGCTGGCGGGGCTGGCCGTGGTGGTCATCGTCGGCGGCATCGGCGCCCTGAAGTGGGCGGAAAGCCGCCGCGGCCGGGCTGCCCTGCTGGCCCTGGGCCACGAGCGCGCCTACGCCGACGTGCAGGCGGCCGTGGACGACGCCCTCGCCGCGGCCCTGCCCGGCTTCGTGCGGGGCCCCGCGGCCGTCCCGGACCCGGCCCAGCCCGCCCGGGACTGCGACTGGCCCGCCCCGGACCTGGGCCCGGGCGCGGCCGTGCGCTGCCGCACCGTCGCCGTGGCCGACCAGGCCGCCTGGTGGGAGCTGCAGGCGCGCCTGCAGGAGGCCTTGGCCCCGGCCGGGGCGAAGGTGCTGTGGGGCGAGCGCCTGGCCGGCACGCGGGCGCGCCGGGGGCAACCCGCCGCCCCGGACGAGACCACCGACCTGCTGCGCCTGGACCTGGGCGTGGCCGGTCGCCCCACCCACACCCTGATGCTGCACCGGGCCGGGCGTGCGCCGGCGGTGCGCTGGGGCGGCGGCACCGGGGACGACGCCTGGGCCGCCCTGGCCGCGGGCGAGGGGCCGGTGGTGGCCCTGGTGATCGACGACTGGGGCTACAACCGCAGCGCCGCCGCCACCCGCATCCTCGAGCTGCCCGTGCCCCTGACCCTGGCCATCCTGCCGGGCCTGTCCTTCTCGCGCCACTACGCCCTGCAGCGCACCGAGCTGGTGCTGCCCGCGGACGCCCCCGGCGGGGACGGGGCCGCCCTGCGCCTGGCCCGCGCGGCCGCCGGCAGCGTGGTGCCCGTCGCGGTGCGTACCGGCCCGGAACGCGCGCCCGTGCGGCGCCGCGAGACGATCCTGCACCTGCCCATGGAGCCGGAGGGCTACCCCGCCACCGACCCGGGCCCGCGGGCCCTGCTGGTGGGCATGGACCAGGACCAGGTCACCGCCCGCCTGGACGAGGCCCTGGCCGGCCTGCCCGGGGTCTCGGGGGTCAACAACCACATGGGCAGCGCCGCCACCGGGGACCAGGCGCTGATGCAGGCCCTGATGCAGGCGCTGGCCGGGCGGGGCCTGTTCTTCATCGACAGCGTCACCTCGGCCCGCTCGGTGGCCTACGCGGCTGCCCGCGAGGCGGGCCTGCCCGCGGCGCGCAACCGCATCTTCCTGGACTACGACCACGAGGATCCGGCGCGGATCGCCGCCAACCTGGCGCGCCTGGTGCAGGCGGCCCGCAAGACCGGCTTCGCCCTGGGCATCGGCCATCCCCACCCGGCGACGGCCGACGTGCTGGCCCGGGAGCTGCCGCGGCTGGCCGCCGCCGGCGTGCGCCTGGTCACCGTCTCGGAGTACCTGGCCTTGCGCCGGGCGGCCGACGGGGAGGGCTGAGATGGCGGGCAAGGCCGACGTCTTCCTGCTGCCGGCCGGAACGGATCCGGAGAACCCGGAGAACCCGCAGAGCCCGCAGAGCCCGGTGCCGGCGGCCGGGATCGCCCGCCTGGTCGAGCATATGGGCCTGGCCGGGGCCGCCCGGGCGGGCAGCCGCTGGGCGGTGAAGGTGCACCTGGGCGCGCGGGGCCGCCCGGCGGCGGTGGCTGCGGACTGGGCCGCGGCCGCGGCCGGAGCCCTGGCGGGGGCGGCGGCCGCCGAGCGCACGGTCTGCTGCGACACCCTGTCGATCACCCTGGCGGGCCTGGACACCGTGGCCGGGCACCTCGACCTGGCCGCGGCCAAGGGCTACGGCCCCGGCGGCTGCGCCCCGCCCTTCGCCGTGGCCGACGACCCGGCCCACGGCCCGGCCGTGCGGCCCGCCGACCCGGAGCAGCCCACGTTGGCGGCGTTGGCGGCGGCCGCCGACGGCCTGCTGGTGCTCAATCCGGTGCGGCCGCATCCGCACCTGGGCTTCGGCGGGGCCCTGTTCGCGGTGGGCGCCGGGCTGGCCGACCGGCAGGGGAAGCTGACCCTGCACCGGGACATCCGGCCCCGGGTGGACACGCCGCTCTGCGCCGGGTGCGGCTCCTGCCTGGCCGTCTGCCTGTTCGACGCCATCCGCATCAGCGGTGGCCGGGCCACCATCCTCAGCGAGCTGTGCACCGGCTGCGGCGAGTGCATGAACCACTGCTACATGGCGGGGATCGCCGCCGAGGACGCGGCGGGCA
>JBHEPC010000066.1:0-4083 GCA_046260475.1 Candidatus Krumholzibacteriia bacterium
TGCCGCCAAGGCTGCCGGCCTCCATGCGTCCCTCGTGGGCGCGTTTCTGCTGGTCGGCATGGGCCTGGTCGCGGTCATCGGTGGCATTCGCAACCGGAGCAAGGACGAGAAACTGGCTCGGCACGTGACCCGCTGGGGGGGGCTGGTGCTGCTGGCCGCCGGGCTGAGCGCGGACAACCTTATCGTGGGTTTCAGCCTGGGACTGGGAAATGCGGAGCCGCTGGCCGTGGCCGGCACCATTGCGCTTTTCTCGGTCGCATTCACCTGGGCGGGTATCCACCTGGGCCGGGAGTCGCGCCGCAAATGGGAACGGTCGGCGAAGATAGGCGCGGGTCTGTTGTTGGTGGCCTTGGGAGTGGCCACAGGGCTGGGTTGGTTGTGATTGCGTCTCCGTGCCCCGGAAAATGGTTCCAGCTGTCTGTTGAACACCACGCCTCGGCAGACCCGCTGGTCCTGGTGATCGATCGCAAGGTGATGTTCGCCGGCAGCGGTGGCCTGACCGAGGTCTAGCGCAGGTACAGGCCCCGCCCGGCCGGCGCCGTCAGCTCGTCCCCGTCCAGGACCAGCTCGCCCCGCGACCACACCTTCATGGGGGCGCCCACGGTGTCGCGCCCTTCCCAGATGGAGTGGTCGCAGCGGCTGCGGCTGCGGGCGGCGCGGATGGTGCGGCGGGCGAAGGGGTCCCACAGCACCAGGTCCGCGTCGGCGCCCGGGCGCAGGCTGCCCTTGCGGGGCCAGAGGCCGAAGATGCGGGCGGGGTTCTCGGCCACCAGGCGCACCCAGGCCGCGGCGTCGATCAGCTCCTCGTGCACGCCCCAGGTCCACAGCAGGGCCAGCCGCTGCTCGACGCCGGCCGCGCCGCCGGGGATGCGGGTGAAGTCGTCCCGGCCCAGGTCCTTCTGGCCCACCAGGTCGAAGGCGCAGTGGTCGGTGGCCACGACGTCGAAGGCGCCGCGGCCCAGGAGCTGGCGCAGAGCCTCGGCCTGGCACGCCGGGCGCAGGGGCGGGCTCATGACGCAGGCGGCGGCGTGCTCCCAGGCGCCACCGTAGACGGTCTCGTCCAGCAGCAGATACTGGGGGCAGGTCTCGGCGAAGACCGGGCGGCCGTCGGCGCGGGCGGCGGCCACCGCGCCCATGGCCGCGCCGGTGGAGACGTGCACGATGTAGGGCCGGCAACCGGTGCGGGCGGCCAGGTCCAGGGCCGTGCGCACGGCGGACGCCTCCATGCGCGCGGTGCGGGACAGGGGGTGGGCGTCCGGGCCCCGGCGGCCGGACTCCAGCAGCTGCCGCGTGCGGGCGGCCACCGCCTCGCCGTCCTCGCAGTGGAGCATGACCACCAGGTCGAGCTCGGCCGCCGCCTGCATGGCCGCCGCCAGGTCGTGCTGCCCCAGGCCCAGGGTGTCCAGGTAGGCCAGGTACATCTTCACCGAGCGCAGGCCGTAGTGGTCGGCGGTAGCGGCCAGATCGCGGGCGGTGTCCTTCCGCCAGGCGGTGACGCCGGCGTGCAGGGCGTAGTCGCAGGCGCAGGCGCCGGCCTCGTGCAGCCGGGCCTCGGTGGCTGCGACCAGGGACTCGCTGCGGCCGGGGGTGATGAAGTCGATGATCGTCGTGGTGCC
Organism: Candidatus Krumholzibacteriia bacterium; assembly: GCA_046260475.1. Classification (GTDB taxonomy): domain Bacteria; phylum Krumholzibacteriota; class Krumholzibacteriia; order LZORAL124-64-63; family LZORAL124-64-63; genus JACZKN01. The sequence continues at coordinate 1,617 of JBHEPC010000066.1, forward strand.
CCCGGCCAGGGCGGCCTGCGAGCCGGAGACGAAGTCGTCCACGGTCACGGTGCCGCCCGCAGGCAGGGCGAAGTGCACGTGGGGGTCGATGGCCCCGGGCATCAGCAGCAGGCCCTGGCCGTCCACCAGGCGGGCGCCGTGGGTGGCGGCGAGCGCGGCCGGGTCCTCGCCGCCCAGGTCCGGCGGCAGCACCTGGGCGATGCGGCCGCCGGCGGTGCGCAGGGCGCCGGCCCGCAGGCCGTCGCCGGAGGCCAGGGTCACGTTCACGATGAGCCAGCGGTCCACGACGGACCTCCTTCTAGAGCCGGTCCAGCACGCCGGTCTCGGCGTTGAACTCGGCGATCATCTCGTCCCACCTTGCCGGCTGCGCGAAGATGCGCGCCCACACCGCGGGGTCCTGCCACAGGGCGTTCAGGTCCGCGAGCTCGTGCTGCTGCTGCTCGATCCAGGTGTAGTATTTCAGGTTGTGGATGGCCAGGCGCTCGGGGTAGGTCAGCTCCTTGAAATTGTCGGTGCGCTGGCCCTGCAGGCAGGCGTCCAGGTCGCGGCCGGCCCGGCGCTCGTCGTAGGCGCCGTGCGCCGCGGTCAGCTCGGCCAGGCGCGAGCCGTACAGGTCCGCCGCGTCGGTGGCCAGGGTGACGATCACGTCGTCGGGGCCGAACTCGAACCAGCGGGCGGTCTTGATGGCCGCCAGGACGTTGCCGATGCCCGAGATGCCCAGCAGCGGCAGGGCGGCCACGACCTCGGCGGGCACGCCCTCGGCCCGCAGCAGGGCGTGCCCGGCCGGCTCGTTGAACAGGCGCAACAGGCGCATGCAGTCCTCGTCGTCGACGGCCGCCACGCAGTCGGTGTTGCGCACGTTGTGGATCCAGGGCACGTGCTTGTCGCCGATGCCCTCGATGCGGTGGCCGCCGAAGCCGTTGCGCAGCAGGGTGGGGCACTGCAGCGCCTCGGCCGCCACGACCTTCAGGTGCGGGACCAGCGGGCGCAGGTAGTCGCCCGCGGCGATGGTGCCGGCGCTGCCGGTGGAGGACACGTACGCCGCCAGCCGTGCGCCGCCGGTGGCGGCGAAGGTCTCGGCCGCCGCGGGCCCGGTCACGGCGTGGTGCCACACCGCGTTGCCGAACTCGGCGAACTGGTTGAAGATCACCACGTCGCTGCGGGTGCGGCGCAGCTCCCAGCACTTGTCGTAGATCTCCTTGACGTTGGACTCGCAGCCCGGCGTGGCGATGATCTCGGCGCCGACGGTCTCCAGCCACGCGAAGCGCTCGCGGCTCATCTCCTCGGGCAGGATGGCGATGCTGTGGCAGTCCATCAGGTACGAGTCGAAGGCCCCGCCGCGGCAGTAGTTGCCCGTGGACGGCCAGGCGGCCTTGTGCCGGGTGGGGTCGAAGCCGCCGCTGATGACCGCCGGCGCCAGGCAGCCGTAGGCCGCGCCCACCTTGTGGGCCCCGGTGGGGAACCACTTGCCGATCATCAGCACGATGCGGGCGTCCACGCCGGTCAATGCCCGCGGCAGTTCCAGGGTGTTGACCGGGCCGTAGAGGCCGCCCGCCTCCTGCGGCTCGTTGTGCCAGCTGATGCGGAACAGGTTCATGGGGTCGAGGTCCCACAGGCCGATCGACCGCAGCCGCGCCTTGACCGCGTCGGGCACCAGCCCGGGGTCGCGCATCTGGGCGAAGGTGGGCAGCACGATGCCGCGCTCGCGGTAGCGGGCCACGGCGTTGGCGCGGGCGGTGGGATCCAGGACGCGGTCGATGATGGGGATCATGGTCGTGCTCCGTCTTGGCCCGGCGCTCCGGAATCGTCCCGGAGGCGATCCCAGAGCTGGCGGGCCTGTTCGCGGCAGAACCGCAGGGTGTCGTCTTCGTCGATGGTGGTCAGGCGGCCGTCGTCCAGGACCACGCGCCCGCCGGCGATGACCGTGCGCACGTGGCGCGCGTCCAGGCCGAACAGGGCGTGGCCCGCGGCGTTGCCCTCGTCCAGGGGCGTGGGCGGATCGTAGGCGAGGATCACCAGGTCGTCGGGCCGGGCGGCGGCCGGGTGGCAGGTCTCGAGGTAGCGTCGGTTGTTCGCCAGGGCGCGCCACGCCTGTGCCGGCGTCAGGCCCCCGTGCTCGCGCCCGGCCAGGTAGGCCGCCTGCAGGGCGCGCAGCATGTCCCCGTGCATCCCGTCGGTGCCCAGCAGCAGGCGGTCGGGGTCCAGGCCGTCCGGGCGGAACGCGCCCACGGCGTTGTTCTGGTTGCTCTCGGTGTTGGCGGCGACCCAGGCGCCGGAGGCGGCGATCAGCGCGCGCTCGCGGTCGTCCACGTGCAGGCAGTGGGCCAGGATGGTGCCGGGCAGATCCAGGGCGCCCGCCCGCTGCAGGCGCTCGACCACGCGGCAGCCGTGGACCGCGAGGCAGCGTTCCTGGTCGAGCGGATCCTCGGCCACGTGCAGGTGCAGGCCCGTGCCGTGGCGGCGGGCC
>JBHEPC010000069.1:0-8017 GCA_046260475.1 Candidatus Krumholzibacteriia bacterium
GTTCTGCAGCACCGCCGGATCGTGGGGGAAGGCTCCCAGCAGGATCGCCTCGTCCCAGTTCGCGGCGTTCACCGGCCCGGCGTAGCTGCAGGCGATCAGGTAATCCACCAGGGGGAAGTGGGTGGCGGTGGCCCGCAGCCAGCTGACCGTGACCTCGCCCGGCGCCGGGCCGTGGCCCAGGGCGACGCCCGCGACCACGGGCGGCAGCTGGGACTCGTCCGGCTCGATCGTCAGGCGCCAGGCGCGGCCGGCGGTCCGCCCGCCGGCGGCGACGGCGACGGTGACCGTGTCGACGCCCACCGCCGTCGCCGGGTGGACATAGACCGGGCCGCTGCCCACCGGCGCGGCGCCCACGCTCCAGGCGATGGCCGCCTGGTCGGTGCCGGTGACGGTGGCCCGCAGTTCCAGGCTGGCGCCGACGACGAGAGCCAGGTCGGCGGCGATCGGGCTGAAGGTGATCTCCACCTCGCCGCCCCCGCCGCCGGGATCGGTGCTGCTGCTGCAGGCGGACAGCAGGGCCAAGGCGGCCCCCAGGACCGCCGCGCCCCGCCCGACGCGCCTTTGGTTCGGTGTCTTCATGGCGTCAATTTAAGGATACCGCAGCGGTCCGACAACCGGTGGCACCACGGTCACGGACCGGAGCGGTAGCGCCGGTCCTCCGGGCGGATCCACCACTGGGCGAGGTTGTTGAAGGGCGAGAGCATGTGGGGTCGCACGTCCTGCAGCCGCGGCCCGACCGCCACCAGAATCTCCGGATAGAAGAGGTAGGCCGCCGGCGGATCGGCCGCCACCCGCTCCTGGATCTCCAGCCACACCGCCCGGGCGGCCGCCCGGTCCTGCAGGCCCAGGGCCCGTTCCAGGAGCGAGTCGACCACGGCGTCGGACCACGCACCCTGGTTGAAGCGGTCCACGGCGGACGAATGCAGGTAGGGCGTGGCGTCGCCGTAGAGGTTCAGGTTGACCAGGCCCAGGTACGCGTCGAAGCGGCCCTCGCCCAGCAGGTCCAGCGCCGCCCCCAGCTCGAGGGCGCGCAGGCTTACGTCCACGCCCACCTGCCGCAGGTTCTCCCGCAGGATGACCGCGGCGTTCTCCCGGACCGGGTCCCCCTGCCGCAGCAGGATCTCCAGGGCGAGGGGGTGCCCGTCCCGCTCGCGCACGCCGTCCCCGTCGGCGTCCCGCCAGCCCGCCCCCTCCAGCAGGGCCCGCGCCCGCGCGGGGTCGTGGGGGTCGGGGGCCAGTTCCCGGTGGTGGTTCCAGCAGGCCGGCGCCACCGGCCCCTGGGCCGGCCGCCCGTAGCCGAAGACGAGGGTGTCGACCAGCCGGCCGCGATCGACGGCCAGGGACAGGGCCTTGCGGGTGTCCCGGTCCGCCAGGGCCGGCCGGCGCAGGTTCCACTGCAGGTAGTAGAGCTGCCGCCCCCCGGTGGGCACGATCCGCGCCGTGCCGCCCGCGTCCAGTCGCCGCGCGTCCGCCGGCGGCACGCCCCCCACCAGGTCCAGTTCCCCCGCCTCCAGGGCCAGGATCGCCGTCTGCACCTCGGGCATCACCCGGAAGACGACCCGGTCCAGGCGCGCCGGCGTGCCCGGGTAGCGCTCGTTCCGCACGAGGGCGAGCTGCCGCCCCCGCTCCCACGACTCCAGGCGGAAGGGGCCCGAGGACAAGGGCGCGCCGTTGAGGGTCCACGAACCCACGGCCGCCGGGTCGAGGTCCTGCACCACGTGGGCCGGCAGCACGTTGTGGTAGGTCCGCGCCAGGGGGTCGGCCAAGGGGCGCGTGAAGGCGTAGTGCAGGGTCGAGTCGTCGCGCGCCTCGGCCGCGATGACGTCCGCGAAGAAGCCCCGCTGCGGGCTGGCCACCCGGGGGTCCTTGAACAGGGCCAGGGTCAAGGCGAAGTCGCGGGCGGTCAGGGGCTCGCCGTCGGCCCAGCGCCAGGGACGCAGGTGGTAGGTGATTCCCGTCCCGTCCGGGTCCAGCTCCCAGCGGCGGGCGATGGCCGGCTGCCAGACCAGCTCCTCGTCCAGGTCCGTGGTGTTGTCGAAGAGCTCGGCCATCACCGTGCCTGCGACGGTGGTCGTGCTGATCAGGGGGTTCAGCACGTCCGGCTCGCCCCCCAGGGCCACGACCGCGGTGCCGCCGGAGACGGGGTCGCCGCCGGTCGGGCCGCCCGTGCCGCCTGCGCCGGCCGGTTCCCCGCCGCCGCAGGCGGCCAGCAGGCAGATCGCCGGCAGGCAGAAGACCGCGCGCGGCAGTGGCAGGCGGAAAAGACGGGCGTGATCGGCAGCCAAGGGCAACCTCCCCGAAGGCGCGTGGCGGGGCGAACGACGGAGGCGCGGCCCCGCGGCCGCGCCTCCTGCAGACTACCGGCGCGCCGGCGCGCCGTCAATCGGACGCCCGGCCGCGGGTCATTTGACCAGGGTCATCTTGTGGATGGACACCGCCTGGTCGGCGTCCGCCCGCATGAAGTACAGGCCGCTGGCCTGGTGCCGGCCGCCGTCATCGCGGCCGTCCCAGGTCATCACGTGCCACCCCGCGCCGATCCGTCCGTCGTGCAGGGTCCGCACCAGGCGCCCCCGCACGTCGTGCACCAGCAGGCGCAGCGCCCCCTCGCGGGGCACGTACAGCCGCACCGACGTGGACGGGTTGAACGGGTTGGGGTAGGGCGAAGCCATGCGGAAGGCCGCGGGCGGCACCTCGCCGGGCTCGTCGCCCACGCCCATCAGTTCGATGGGGAAGAACACGCCCGTGCGCTGCATGTTGTTCTGGAAGGTCATCCAGGGCACCTTGGTCTCCACGTACGGGAAGGGCATGTCCCAGACGTGGATCAGCCGGTCCCAGCCGCCGTACACCAGGTCGACGTCCCCGTCGAAATCCAGGTCGCAGATCGTCACCGAGGGCATCAGGGGCCCGCCCAGGGTGATGGGGAAGCCGTCGATGAGGGTGCCGTCGGCGTTGAAGGCGTAGAGGTTGTTGGGCGCGGTGGTGTCGCCGCCGCCGATGCCGTGGATGATGTCGACGTTGCCGTCACCGTTGATGTCCCCCAGGGTGGGGCTGCCCTCGCTGCTGCCGGGCAGGTGCTGGGGCCAGCCGGTCTTCAGCTTGCCGGCGTTGGCACCCGTGGTGTCGAAAACCAGCAGCCGCGAGGCGGTCCCCGCGGTGTTGGCCGCCACGACGATCTCCAGGTCCCCGTCGCCGTCAAGGTCCCCCGGGGCCGGGCTGGTCACCCAGGTGTTGCCGACCGAGGTGGTCAAGGAGGCGGGGAAGCCGGGCAGGTTGGTCCCGTCCTGGCGGATGGCGTAGAGCATGCCCCAGGAGGTGTAGACGACGATCTCCTTCAGGCCGTCGTTGTCCAGGTCGCCGATGGCCGGATGGCAGAGGACGGGCCCGCTGACCACGTAGGGGAAGCCGGCCACGTCGGTGCCGTCGTACCGCAGCGCCATCACCCGGCGCAGGCCGGTGGTGTCGTTGCGGGTGCCGAAGACAATGTCCTTGGCCCCGTCGCCGTCCAGGTCCTCCAGGGCCGGACCGCTCATGGAGAACTCCCCGGTGGCGCCCGTGCGCACGTAGAAGACGCCGTTGGTGGCGGCGTTGAGGTCGCCGTCGCGGACCTCCGTGCCGTCGGCATGCCAGGCCCAGACGACGCCGTTGAGGGTGCAGACCACGATCTCCGGATCGCCGTCCCCGTCGATGTCCCCCACGGCCGGCGTGGCCCAGTTCCACTGGTCCCCCGGCATGGTGGTCAGGGTCTGCGGCCAGCCCGGCAGCTCCTGGCCGTCCCTGTTCAGCACGTGGATGGCCCTGGTGTTGCCGCGCTCGCTGATGATCATCTCCATGCCGGGCACCTGGTCCAGGTGCGCCAGCACGACGCCCGCCGGCTGCAGGACGCTCTTCAGGTCGGTCAGCGGCCCCAGCGACTGGCTGTTGCCGTCGCCGTCCAGCAGTTCGGTGCCGTCGTGGTGCCAGACGTAGACCTCGTCGCTGGCCAGGACGATCTCGTTGTCCCCGTCCCCGTCCACGTCGCCCACGGCCAGGTGGCTGCTGGTCTCGGCGCCGAAGCCCAGGGGGAAGGCCGGCGCCTCCGGGGGCGCCGTCGACTGGCTGAACACCGCCGTCGGCGCGCTCGAAACGAGCACCGAGTCCACCGCCGCGACGCGGTAGTAGTACTTCGTCAGCAGGTCCAGGCCCTCGTCCCGGAAGTAGGTCGTGCCGCGGATGAGGTCGCGGTTCGCCTTGACGAACGGGCCGGACGCGGCGATGCCGCGGTACACGTCGTAGCCCACCACGTCCCCGCTGGGGCTCTTGTCCCAGGTCAGGGCGATGATGTCCGCACCCTGGGAGGCGTCGGTGGTGATCACCGTCGGCGGCTCGGGGCGGTGCGGGTAGAACGAGCGGCTGACCGTGCGCCCGTAGTTGTCCACCAGCACGACGCGGCTCAGGCTCCGCCGCGACACCGTCAGCAGCACCTCCGAGAACAGGGTGCTGCCCACCGCCTCGTCCATGGCTTCGAGAGCCGGCAGCACGGCCAGGGTGTCGTGCAACACCACGTTGCCGTCGTCGCTGCGCAGGATGGCGGAGATGGCGTCGGCCCGGCCGGCGCCGAAGTTCTTGGCGCGGAAGGTCACGCCGATCCGTTCCCCGCTGGTCAGCAGACCGTCGCCGTTGCCCCAGACGGCGTCCTCCCAGTCGATGGCAACCACCTCCAGCTCCGGCGCCAGGATACGGGTCTCCCATTGCGAATGGTCCACGCCGACGCCGTCGGTGACGTCGAAGGAGAAGACGACCGGCGTGCCGTCGGCGACGTCGGGGGCCACCGTGAACACGAAGGGGGTCGTGGAGGCCGTCGCCCCGCCCGCGGCCACGGCGGCAAACGGCGCCGTCGGCACGGTCACCGTCACGCCGGGCACCGACGTGGACATGGTCCCGGTGCTGCCCGCGGCGGGCGCGCCGCCGGTCTCCTGCAGCAGGGCCAGCAGGGCGATCGTCTCGCCGGCCTCGGGCTTGCCGTTGCCGTTGCCGGCGCTGCCCAGGGACCCGTCGTCGACCACGTTCACGCCGGTCACCGCCAGGTACGAACCGCCGGCCACGACGGGGATCGCCGCCGTGGTCTGGGCCAGGTTCAGGCCCGTGACCGTCACCACGGCCTGGCCCGTGGACACCGGCGCGACGTCCAGGTCGACCTGGCCGCCGGCGTCGGTCAGGCCCACCGCCCACTCCTCGCCGTCCTTGGCCACGCAGACCCGCGCCCCGGCCACCGGCGCGCCACCGGAGGTGACGGTGACCGTCACGGTCTGGGGCCCCAGGGGCAGGCTGGCCGGCGTGCCCACGGCCAACGCGGCCGGGCTGGCCGTCCACAGGGCCATGGTGGGGTCGCCCAGCAGGGTGTAGTTCTCGGAGGTCCAGCGGTCGGTGTAGTTCAAGGTCGTGGCGCCCAGCCAGGGCAGGCGGCTGAGGGCCACCAGCGGCCCCTGGCGCTGCTCCGCCTGGCAGTACAGCTGGGCGAAGAACTCCTGCTGGTAGTTGTTGGAAGTGACCGGGAAGGCCGCGCGCACCGCGCCGATGGTCGAGACCGCGCCGCCGTCCGGGTTCTGCAGGAACCGCTCCATCAGGCAGGAGTAGTCGAAGGCCGCCGAGGCGCAGTTCAGGGCGTAGAGCATGAACACGTGGTCGCCGTTGACCAGCGCGTCGGCGTCGCTGTTGATGAAGTTCGTGTGGCCCAGCGACATGTTGTAGTAGTAGCCGTGGCCGATCTGGTTGACGATCCCGTAGTGGCCCGTGTTGAGCGAATCGGTGAACACGGCCTTGTTCAGGATGATGTCGCCCGGGTTGCGGTCGAAGGTCTCGTACATGCGCAGGTACTCCATGTCCGTGCACGGGACGATGGAATTGTTGACCTGCTGCGCCGCGTAGTCGGACCCGTCCAGGTTGATCGAGTCGCCCGGCGTCCAGTCGTCGGGGAAGAGCACCTCGGCGGCGAAGAGCACCCGCTCCGGCCAGCCGGCGCCCGCCGCGGCCGTTTCGTAGGCGATGATCTTGTCCACGAACACCGCCGCCGCCGCCGGCGTCGAGACCGGCGCCCGGCCCACGTAGACCTCCTCGGCGAAGTCGGCTTCGTCGCTGACGACGTTCGTCGAGCCGGGCTCGCCGTACTTGCCGTTGCCGTTGGCGTTCCAGTTGCCGTCCAGGCATTGGAAGTAGAGATCGACCGGGATGTCGGTGGAGCCGCCTGCCGGGTAGAGGGAATTGTTGACGTAACGCGGCGGCAGCACGTCGCTATCGCCGCCCAGGAGCACGAACTCGGTGCCCCAGCGCTCGTAGGCGTCGCGGATGAACATCCGCATGGTCTCCTGGATGTCCGCCCCGTTGCGGTAGTTGCCGGCGATGAACTCGCGGGTCAAAACCATCGTGGGCAGACCCCGCGCCGTCTTGTGGTCGGCCAGGCGCTGGAACTCGGGCGCCATCGCCGCGTCGGTGATGATCACGTAGGAGACGGCGCTGCCGGTCAGGCTCGGCAGCGGGGTCGGGATGAAGCCCTTCTCGGCGGCGGCCACGGCGGTGCCGTGGTCGCGGGCGTAACCGGGGACGGCGTCGGGGTTCGCCACCACCGCGGCGAGCACCTCCGCGTTGCGCGCCGCCTCGCCGGGAACCAGACGCTGGCGGCGCGCGGCCTCCGGGGCGGGCTCGTCCGCGGCCCAGGCCACGCGCACGGCGTAGGCGTCCAGGAACTCCGCTTCGCCGGCCGCGTCGGCGGCCGGGCGCACCGGTCGCACCTGCACCGTCAGCAGGCGGTAGCCCCGCCAGGTGTGGGTCCCGGTCGCCTCGCCCCAGGCCACGGCCGCCTTGGCCGCGTCCGCGTCCGCAGCCACGGGCACCACGGTGCCGTCGGCGAAGGCGGCCGGCGCTGCGGCGGCCAGGGCCCCGGGCAACGGCAGGCGGTGGCTGGCCAGGGGCTCGACCGTGACGGCGGCCACCGTGCGGTCGGCCGGGATCAGCAGCACCAGCTCGGTTACCGGCAGGTCGGGCGCACCCGGCAGGGCGAGATGCCGGGTGCCCTCCAGCGCGGGCCGCAGCGTGCCGTCGGCGAGAGTCTCCCAACCCAGGTCGGCGACCGAGAACGTGCCTTCGTGGATGACCGCGCCGGGAGCGGCGGCCGCCGGGGCGACGGCCACCGGGGCGACGGCCGCCAGGAGCAGGGCCAAAGCGGACAGGAGGGAGGTGGGGCGAAGTCGGACCGCTCGCATGATGGCCTCCAGAAGATGGGTTGGACCGGCGCGGGCATCTGTCACCCCGGCCGGCGCATATCGCTTCACACTTGCCTCGAGGACCAAACCTCGGGTCGTCGCATCCTGCATCGCTGTCGTCACTGCCGGCCGCCCGGGAGGGCCGCCGGACCGTTGCCGTTATCCTTGGTCTGCGCCGAACCTCCAAGGGGGCACCGAAGGCCCACCGCTGACGAGTCGTCCTAACCGGGTTGATACAGGAGAGGACTATACCATCAACGTCCGAATCGGTCAACGGGGCAAAAAATCAGCCACTATGGCGGGTATTGAGGGTCATTAATCAAATTTTCGCGGGCCGTTGCCGGTGCCGGCGCCGGCGGGCACCAGCACCAACTGCGCTCCGTCCTCTGTCGGCACCACCGCCACCCTGCGCGCCCGGGTGCCGTTGCGCACGATCACCTGCCCGTCCCCACCGCTGCGCACCGAGACGCCGCGCCGCGCGAGCTGCGCCACTTCCGTGTCCGTCAGGAACAGGGGACGATCCTCCGCCAGGTCCGCCAGCAGCCGCCCCAGTTCGCGCCGGCCCAGGGCCGCCACGGCCGGATCGGTGTGGGCGAAGTTCACCCGGTGGGTCTCGACGATGGCCGGCTCGCCCCGGGACCAGGCCTGCCGCACCTGCGCCGCGCAGGCGGCCGTCACCGCCGCCGGAGCGGGGGCCTGGACCGGTTCGAACCGGCAGTTCCGCTCCAGGTAGACCCGCCCCGGCCGGGCGACCTTCCCCCAGCGCCTGGCGGCGAACTTGA
>JBHEPC010000084.1:0-3350 GCA_046260475.1 Candidatus Krumholzibacteriia bacterium
GCGCGGTCCCGTGGCGTGGCGACCGCCGGCGGCGCGGCCGCCGGCGCGATCATCCCGAGCACGCGGGGATCCCGCCCGCGCCTTGACATCAGGGCCGTTCGTGACGATATTGCCTCCCGATGCCAGTCTGAGCTACCGGTCGAGTCCCGCCCGAGGATATCCCGAAAACCCCTTCAGACTTCCAGCACTTCGCGCCCGACGTCCGTCCGTCCTCCGGGACCGACACCTGCGGGCCCACCAGATTCGCCCGACTGCGCCCTTTGGGGCCGCGCGGGCCACGGGATCCCCCGAGCGTCGGGGGATGGGGTCCGGCGCCCCTGCGGCCGCCGGACCGATTGGAAGCGCAGCGGATCCAGCCGGAAGAAGCCGGCGATCCAGAGCGCTTGGTTTGGCCGGCAAGCCGGCACCTGGAGACAAGACCTTGAAGAAACTGTACGTGGGCAACCTGCCCTTCACCGCGACCGACGACGAGATCAACACCCTGTTCAGCCCGCATGGCGCCGTCCATTCGGTCGCGCTGATCAACGACCGGGAGACCGGCCGTCCGCGGGGCTTCGGCTTCGTGGAGGTGGACGACAACGCGGTGCAGCCGATGATCGCCGCGCTCGACGGCAAGGAGCTGGGTGGCCGCACCCTGCGCGTCAACGAGGCCAACGACCGTCCCCGCACCGGCGGCGGCGGCGGCGGCTTCGGCGGCGGCCGTGGCGGCGGCGATCGCTGGTAGTCTGAGCAGTCAGCCCACGGGATGACGGCGGGACCCCGCCTCCGCGAGGAGACGGGGTCCCGTTATTCGTCCGCCCCGCCGGGCTCGCCCCCTACGAGGGGGTCACCAGCTTCAGGCCCACGATGCCCGCCACGATCAGCAGCACCGACAGCAGGCGCGCCGCGCCGGCCGGCTCGCCGAACATCACGATGCCCAGGATCACCGCGCCGACGGCGCCGATGCCCGTCCACACCGCGTAGGCCGTGCCCAAAGGCAGGGTCTTCATGGCGATGCCCAGCAGCACCACGCTGATGGCCATGGCGACGGCCGTCCACACCGAAGGCCACAGCTTCGTGAACCCGTCGCTGGCCTTCAGGCCGACGGCCCAGCCGGTCTCGAAGAGTCCGGCCAGGACCAGAATCACCCACGCCACCGCGCACCTGCCCCTAGATCGACGGCCACAGCCACCCGAAGACGCCGCCGGTCACCAGCGCGTAGACCAGGGCGTCGAACACGGATTTCATGGTGGCACTCCAGGAGCGGTTGTACCAGATGGAACTTTGCAGCAGCGCGAGACCGTAGCCGGCGCAGCCACGCCATTGGCGGCGGGCGGCGCCGGGTTCAGCCTTCCAGCTTCAGCGCCCGCTGCAGCAGCAACTGGGCCATATCCGCCTGCTGCTCGAAGTTGGAGGCGCGGCCGAGGTGGGTCAGGGCCTCCTCGCGTCGGCCCAGTTCCAGGGCGCAATAGCCCAGCATCAGCCAGGCGCGCCCGGTGTCGTCGCCCAGGTCGGCCAGGCGCGCGTAGGCGTCCAGGGCCTGGCCGTACTCGTGGCGCAGGTAGTGGACATCCCCCTGCAGGGCCACCAGGCGGCGGGTCGGGGCGGCGGCCAGGGCCTGGTCCAGGACCGCCAGGGCCTCGCCCGTGTCGTGGGCGGCGACGAGGGCCGAGGCCAGGCGTTCCCAGTCGGCACCGTCGGCCGCGTCGCCCAGGGCCTCGACGGCCCGCGCGTACTCGCGGCCGGCCAGCCAGGGCACCTCGCCCACGCTGTGCAGGTCGCCCAACTGGCGGCGCTCCTGGGGCGTCAGGTCCCGCAGGTAGCCGACCACGGTCAGGCACACGGCCGCGGTGCGGAAGTCGCGCTTGCCGACGGCGTGCTGGTACTTCAGGTACCAGGCCTCGGGGTCCTCGGGCGTGATCTTCAGCAGCTGCGCCACGCCGGCGTCGGCAAGCCCCGGCTCGCCCGCGCCCAGCGCGGCGATCACGAGTCCCTGGTACCATTTCAGGTCGGCCCGGCCGCCGAAGCGGTCCACCAGGTCGGTGAAGACGGGCAGCGCCTTGGCGTGGTCGCCGGCCATCAGGTAGGACGCGGCCGCGTAGTACAGCACCTCGGGCCGGCGCTCCTGCGCGCACGCGTAGCCGGCGAGGAAGGCCTCGCCGGCCACCAGGTAGCGCTCGAGGTCGTAGGCGGCGTCGGCCAGGCCCAGCCAGCCCCGGTCCAGGCCCGGCTGCCTCTCGATGGACTGGCGGTACTGGTCCAGGGCCTCGGCCGTGCGGCCGAGGTCGGACAGGTGCTGGGCCAGGTGCAGGCGCACCAGGTAGTGGTCCTGGTCGGGGTTCTCCTGGAGGTGGTCCCGCAGCACGGCGGCGGCCCGCTCGTAGTCGCCGCGCTTGGCGTACGCCGACGACAGGAAGACCACCTTGCGGATCTTGCGGGGCAGGGCGGTGGTGTCGTACAGGTCGTGGGAGCGCAGCTGTTCGGCCGCGCTGGGGGCGTCGTAGTCGGTGGCGGCGGACGCCACCGCGGCCCGGGCGGCCCCGGACGGCAGCAGGAGGCAAAGTGCGGCCGCAGCCACGGCCGGGCGCAGGTCTTGGCGGATCATGGGCTCCTCCTCAGTTCAGGTCGAAGCGGATGGTCGTGACCACCCAGCTGGCGACGGGGTTGCCGCCGATGCGGCCGGGCTGGAAGGTCCACCGCGGCAGGGCACGGCGCACGGCGTCCTCGAACATCCCCTCCGGTTTTGCCTTCAGCACGTTGACGTTCCCCACCGAACCGTCCTCGCGCACCAGGAACTTCACGGCCACGTAGCCCTCGAGGCCCCGCTCGCGGGCGCCGTAGGGGTAGTCCGGCGGGACGCGCACCATGGCCTGCGGCGCCTGGTCCAGGTCCATCGAGTCGAAGATGAAGTCGTCCTGCCGCTCGTCGCGGCCCAGGTCGCCCAGGTCGATCTTCACGGCGAAGTCGGCCACGCCGGCGCCCGGCAGCGCCGGCTGCACGAGGTCCGGCTGGAAGTCGGGCTTGGCCTCCGGCGGCGGGGGCTCGGGGTCCGGGACCTGCTCCTGCCGGGGGGGCTCGGGCGGGGCCAAAGAGACCAGGCTGACGGCGATGGGATCGCTGATGTCCCGGGGCGGCCGCGCCGTGCTGGTCAGGAACCCGGCCAGGCCGAACAGACCGATGTTCACCAGGACGGCCAGGAGCGCCAGGCCGGAGCCCCCGGCCAACCGCCGCAGGGCCCCCGTCACGACCCGGCCTCTTCCTGCTTGGCGGCCAGGCTGACGTTGCGGGCGCCCGCCAGGCGGCACTGGTCCATGACCGCGACCACGGCGCCGGTCTCGCTGGTCCGGTCGGCCACCACGACCACCCCGCTC